>NZ_VKGC01000009.1:0-55861 GCF_007280785.1 Helicobacter mehlei | reverse complement strand
CCCCCCCCCCCCCCCCCCCCCCCCCCCCCCCCCCCCCCCCCCCCCCCCCCCCCCCCCCCCCCCCCCCCCCCCCCACCTCTCTCTAATTCTCTTGCTTTTTTAGCCCTCATTCTTGGGGGGCTCTTATGAAAATCTTTAAATCATGTTCTGTTGTGCTGGGTGGGTGTTTATTAGCCCCTATGTTAAGTGGGTGCTTGGGGGGGTTGTTGGGGAATTCACAACCCCAAGAAACACCCAATCAAATTTTGCAAAAAAAACGCCAAGAGTGGCAGCAGGCTAGGGGGGCTGAGGGGGCTAAACAACGACAGACAGGGCAGTCTTTACAAACACAATGGCAGTCTATACAAACGCAATTAGCCTACAAACGCGCCACATCATACCTAGCAAATCCAAACCAAGTAGGCTATGAAGACTATAGCTATGACGAAGCCCTAACAGACTTGCAAGAAGCCATCAAGGGGGGTAATGCTGATGCGCTGGTGGCACTAGGAGATATGTACTTTAATGCTCAGGGCGTGGCACAAGATGATGCCAAAGCCTTTGACTACTACACCCAAGCCGCTAGCAAAAAAGTTGTTAGCGCATACGCTAGATTAGCCCATATGTATGTCTTTGGTGCAGGCACAAAGCAAGACACTAAAAAAGCCTTAGAATACGCGAATTTAGCCATTCAAGGGCAAAACATGCCCGCCCATTTGACTTTAGCGATCATGTACATCAATGGGATCGGTGTGCCCGAAAATGGCGACAAAGCCCGGGAACATTTAAACATTGCATGCAAAGGCAATGTCAAACAGGCTTGCCAAGTCTTGGATGTCATCGGTCAATAAGCTAAAGGAGAATAGATGAAAACAAAAATGAAGTTTGCGGCTTGTGTTTTGGGGTTGGGAGCGGGCATTTTGGGGGCAAAGCAGTTTGATCCGCAAGAATGCCAATTTCCTTTTAACTACAATGTGATGCATGGGGCAATGAGCGGTTACCAATCCGTTGTAGGTGCTGCCGGATTGACAGAAAAAGATGCCATCGCATGTTTTAAAGTGGCTGTGCAAGCGGGGATTTACACCGCTTATACAGATTTGGGAAACTTGTATCAACAAGCCAAACAATACAAAAAAGCCCTAGAAGCCTACCAAAAGGCCGCTGAAAAGGGCGATGATGCTGCGATGATTCAATTGGGGACTATGTATAGCAGTGGATTGGGGGTTGCCAAAGACTACCACAAGGCGTTTAAATACTTTGAAAAAGCCTCGCTAAAAGGGAATGTTGCAGGACTTGTGGAATTGGGAGTTATGTATGAATATGGCTTGGGGGTGAAAAAAGACTATGCCAAGGCGATGGAGTATTATCAAAAAGGCAAGACAGACAACGAGGGGAATATGGCATTGGGGGCATATGTGCAAATAGGACATTTGTATTTTGAGGGCTTGGGGGTGAAAAAAGACTATGCCAAGGCGATGGAGTATTTGAAGCAAGTAAGCACAAGCGATAACAAAGAGGTAGCCCGAGAAGCAAACCGCATGTTAGGCTCTATTTTTGAAAAGGGGGGCTATGGGGTTGATCAAAATATTAGCCAAGCCCAATTCTATTACAAAGAGGGGGCTAAAGCGGGGGATCAAGAGTCCAAAAAAGACCTCATTAGACTCTTAAACGCTGAGGCTAAGAAATACCAAGATGGGCAAGATTATGACAACGCCCTTAAGCTTTACCAAGAGGTTGCTAATGCAGGCGATCCGGATGGTTATGTCCATATCGGGTTGTTGTATATAGGGGTGCAGGGGGAAAAAGGTGCCCAACAAGCCCTAGAATACTTTCAAAAGGCTACAGATAAGGGCAGTTCTTGGGGTTATGTGGAGCTGGGCAACATGTATAAAGATGGCAAGGGGGTAGCCCAAGACTACCAAGAGGCGATCAACTACTATAAAAAAGGCATGCAAACGGGCAATGCTTTGGGCTACTATAGCATGGCCTCCTTATACCTTGAGGGCAAAGGCGTGCCTAAAAGCCCAACAAAAGCGATCGAGTATTACCAAAAAGCGGCCTCTTTGGGGAAGGGTGATGGTTGGTTTTATATCGGACAAATGTATGAGATGGGGCATGGGGTCAAACAAGATGATGCTAAAGCCATTCAATACTACCAAAAAGCTATCCGAAAGGGGAGTGCCTTGGCTTATGCGCGTCTAGCTAACTTCTATCAAAATGGGCGGGGGGTCAAACAAGACTATGCAAAGGCTATGGAGTTTTACCAACAAGCTGCCAAGTTAGGAGACATTGCAGGTTATGTGGGCATGGGGCAGTTATACAAAAATGGCTATGGGGTGAAACAAGATTATAGCAAAGCCATCAAGTATTACAGAAAGGCTGGAGAGGCAGGGTATTATTCTTTGGCTCTTGCCTCTCAGCAAGGTTTAGGGATGGTGCGCGACTACTTGGGTGCGATTACATACTACAGGCGTGCCATCAACGCGGGCGATACAAGAGGCTACGCTGGTTTGGGCTCACTCTATGAGGGTGGGCACGCCTTCCGCCAAAACTTCGCCAAAGCCTTAGAACTTTATAAAAAAGCAGGGGATGCTGGCTATGCCGGGCTAGGCGCGCTCTATGCAAGGGGTTTAGGCGTGCCTAAAGATGCACAAAAAGCCCAAACATACTACAAAAAAGCCTGCGATCTAGGCTATGAGCAAGCCTGCACGCTTTTAAGCAAATGAACAACGGGGGCTAAGAGATGAAAAAAGACTACCTAGACATTGTCCTAGCCGTGCTCAAAGAGGCAAAAGCCCCCGTGTCCATCCATGCGCTTTATAGCAGGGCACAGGAACTTTACAGCGCGGGCAAGATTAGCCAGATGTTTAGTACAGCAGAAGATGGGACTTATTACCCCGTGTGGTTGGCTTTAAAGAACAAAGAAGACTTGCCCTTTGTGCAGGTTTCACAACGCCCTATCACTATTGCCTTAAAAGAATATGCGCTCAATGCAAAGAGCTCAACCCCGGCTTATGGCAGGATAGAAACCCACCACGAACGCCTATTACACCCTTTACTAGCCCACTTTGCTTACACCAAATGGGGCGCACACACCAAGACCATTTACCACGAAAAAGCCTTAAAGGGCACAAAGGGTAAAAACTCTTGGCTTTATCCGGACATGGTGGGGGCAAGCTTTACCTACCAAAACTTTGAGCCCACCTTGCGCCAATTTGTAGAAAACTTTGGCAATTTGCCCTTGAAACTCTTTTCTTTTGAGCTCAAAAAGGAGATGGATTTAAGCCATTGCAGAGAATATTACTTCCAAGCCATTAGCAACAGCTCTTGGGCGCACGAGGGTTACCTAGTGGTGGAGAAAATCAACACACAAGATAGCGATTTAATGGACTTGCTCAAACGCTTGCACACCAGCTTTGGCATTGGGGTTGTCTTGCTCAATGTGCAAGACATGCAAAAAAGCCAAGTGTTGTTAAACGCCAAATTTAAAGAAAATTTAGATCACGCCATGTTGGGCGAATTGTCCCAAAACAGCCCCGATTTTAAAGACTTCTTAAACGCTTTGACTCTCTATCACGAGGCGATTAAGGCGCACATGAGTGAGCAAACCAACTTTCAAGCCTTTGATAGCGTGCTAGACAAAGCGGCATTGCAAAATTATATCAGTATGGAGATCCTGCAACAAGCCCCCAAAGAGTTATAAATGGCGATTAATAATGTCGTGCAAAGGGGAGGTAAGGTGTGTGCCTACGATGAAAATGGCGAGGAGCTTTTTAGTAAATCTGGGGAGTTGGTGCGCTACACAAGCGATGCCGTATTTGTGAGGCGGGGCAATCGGGTTTGCCAACTTGATATGTATGGCTATGTGGTGGATGGAAATGTTAAGGAAGAGACGCAATCTGGAAATGAGCTTGCAGGTCTTATCTTTCTTGTATTGGGTTTATTCTATGGCCTCTTTTGGCTTCTGCGTTTCTCATTGCGGCACTACCGTATCACATCAGTGATTGTTGTCATTCTTTTTGGGTGTGTTCTGCTAGCAGGTCTTTTTTCCCCAAGTCTTAAGCCACACCAAGAAAAAGCTGTGTCCTTTAGCAAAGATTACAACCACCGGCAACAAGCCTTTCACGATGCCATGGGGCTTTTTACAGAGCAAGAATACAAAAAAGCCCTAGAGCGTTTTATTTGGCTTGCCCAAATCAAATACCGCCCTGCCTTTAGTTCTTACATGGCGGGGCAATGTGCTTATAAAGAGAAACACTACCAAGAAGCCATTAAATTTTATCAACAAAGCCTAGCGATTAAAAAACAGGCAAGCTACACAGCCATTTTATTAGAAAACCTAGCCAATGCCTATAAAGCCCTCAAAGATGAGAAACATTATGCGCATTACAGGCATCTTTTAGAACAACAAAGAGCAAGGGATTGACAATAAGGGCGCAAGATTTAAGCCCCACCCCCTTTTCAAGTTTTGATCTCTTAGAGTGTGCGCGAGAGGGGGGAGCGACTAGCCCTCCAACTTTTCTTTTAACAGCGCGTTGAGCGCGCTAGGGTCTGCCCTTAAAAAAGAGAAGTTTCCTTTTGTTTATGAGGTTACCAAATACGCCAGTCCAGCCTTTTAAGCACTTAAACCTAGCGTTTCAAAAATTCTTTAGAGATTTAAAACTTGGCAAGGTGAGCTACCCCCGATTTAAACGCAAAAGAGAATATCAAGGGAGCTTTTATATTGTGGGCGATGCTATTAAGGCGATTCAAGGCGATACCAAAGACTATCTCAAAGCCCCCAACTTGCCTAAAATCAAGATGACTAAAAAACTAGGATTTCAAGGCAAGATCAATGGTGCAACCATCACGCAAAAGGGAGATAATTTTTTCGTTTCGATCCAAATAGACACCACGCAGGAGGAGTTTAAAGCGCACCACAAGCCCATAAAGAGTCATTGCACTTTAGGTGTGGATACGGGCATTAAAGCCTTTGCTAGTCTATCTAATGGCTTACGAGTCCAAGCACCCAAGCCCTTAAATAGGCTGATAAGATGGCAACAAAGACACTGCAGACAACTTAGCAAAAAACGGCATTGCAAAACCAAGAATGAAGGGATTAAAAAGTCTCGCAACTATCTTAAAGCCAGCTTGCGCCTAAATCGATGACAAGAAACAAATAAGATGGAGTCCGCATTAGAAAACCTAGCGATATTGGAAAGGTTTTGGGCATGGACTGCTAGTGGTGGGTAAAATGTAGCTGGCCGACTTATTGGAACTCAAAGGTTTAGGTGCATGGGTTTAAAAAATTCGAATACAAGCTAAAAATCCCAAAACAAAGGCAGAATATCCTAAAGTCCCTAAGCCCTTAGTTAGGTTGGCTGTCTGGGGTTTTTGGGGTTCTATGGTGCCTTTGGTGGGGACTTTGGTGGGTGCCGGTGTGGTGGCTGTTATGGGAGGGGTGATAAGCCTTAAGAATATTAAGAACGGTCAAAGCGATCAAAATCCTAATACCCTTTGACCCATGCGGACAGCATAGGACTTTGAGCAGATTGCACGCTCTTGATTAACTTAGAACATAAAGCTGGCAAGTCAAGCCAAGATCAAGCTTTTTTAGTGTATAATGAAACTTTTTGAACTTAGCAATAAAGGACAAGTTTGCCTACCATCAACCAATTAATCCGCAAAGAAAGGAAGAAAATCCTTAAAAAGACTAAATCGCCCGCTTTAGTGGAATGTCCTCAAAGACGCGGGGTCTGCACGCGTGTATATACCACAACACCCAAAAAGCCTAACTCTGCCTTGCGTAAAGTGGCTAAGGTGCGTTTGACAAGCAAGTTTGAGGTGATTAGCTATATTCCCGGGGAGGGGCATAATTTGCAAGAACACTCCATTGTGCTTGTGCGCGGTGGCCGGGTAAAAGACTTGCCCGGGGTGAAATACCACATTGTGCGTGGGGCGTTAGATACCGCTGGGGTGAATAAACGCTCTGTATCGCGTAGCAAATATGGGGCTAAGAAAGCTAAGGTAGGGGAACAAAAGGGCAAGCCCAATAAGTAACACAAAAGAGGTGCAAAGATGAGACGAAGAAGAGCTCCCGTTAGGGAGGTGCTAGGCGATCCGGTTTATAATAGCAAGGTAGTTACCAAGTTTATCAACAAGATGATGTATGAGGGCAAAAGAAGCGTGGCTGAGAAAATTATCTACGCTGCCTTGCAAAAAATTGAGGAAAAAAGTGGGGAAAAGGGTATTGAAGTTTTTGAAAAGGCTTTAGAAAATGTCAAGCCCTTAGTGGAGGTGCGCTCACGGCGTGTAGGCGGGGCAACTTACCAAGTGCCCGTCGAGGTGCGCCCAACTAGGCAACAATCCTTGTCGATTCGCTGGATTTTAGAAGCTAGTCGCAAGCGCAATGAGCGCGCCATGGTGGATAAACTAGCCAATGAGTTATTGGATGCAGCCAGCGATAAGGGTGCGGCGTTTAGAAAAAAAGAAGAAATCCACAAAATGGCAGAAGCCAATAAAGCTTTTGCCCATTACCGCTGGTAAGGGGTCTTTATGGCACGCAAAACTCCTTTAGAAAAAATCCGCAATATTGGGATTGCTGCCCACATTGATGCAGGCAAAACCACCACTTCCGAGCGCATTTTGTTTTACACCGGTGTGAGCCACAAAATCGGCGAAGTGCATGACGGCGCGGCCACGATGGACTGGATGGAGCAAGAGAAAGAAAGAGGCATCACCATCACCTCTGCGGCCACCACTTGTTTTTGGAAAGATCACCAAATTAATTTGATTGACACCCCCGGGCATGTGGATTTCACCATTGAGGTTGAGCGATCCATGCGTGTGCTAGATGGTGCGGTGGGGGTTTTTTGCTCAGTAGGTGGGGTACAACCCCAGAGTGAAACCGTGTGGCGACAAGCCAATAAATATGGCGTGCCCCGAATCGTTTTTGTCAATAAGATGGATCGCATCGGGGCAAATTTTTATAGCGTCGAAAACCAAATTAAAGAACGCCTGAAAGCTAACCCTGTGCCCATTAATATTCCCATTGGGGCAGAAGACACTTTTCAGGGTGTGATCGACTTGGTGGCGATGAAAGCCATTATTTGGGCTAATGAGGCGATGGGAGCCAAATATGAAGTCCAAGACATCCCTAGCGATTTGCAAGCCAAAGCCCAAGAGTACCGCGACAAACTCTTAGAGGCGGTGGCTGAACAAGATGAAACTTTGATGGAGAAGTATTTGGGTGGGGAGACTTTGAGTGTGGAGGAGATTAAAAGAGGCATTAAGCTAGGATGCTTGAACATGTCCTTGATCCCTATGCTCTGTGGGTCTTCTTTTAAAAATAAGGGTGTGCAAACTCTATTAGATGCGGTGATTGACTATCTACCCGCCCCC
Source organism: Helicobacter mehlei (assembly GCF_007280785.1). Taxonomy (NCBI): domain Bacteria; kingdom Pseudomonadati; phylum Campylobacterota; class Epsilonproteobacteria; order Campylobacterales; family Helicobacteraceae; genus Helicobacter; species Helicobacter mehlei. Next base: position 48,502 of record NZ_VKGC01000009.1, on the reverse strand, counting down.
ACAGAAGTAGCCGACATCAAGGGGGTTGATCCTAGAAATGAAGAAGAAATCAAGGTGCAATCTAGCGATGAGGGGGATTTTGCCGGGTTGGCTTTTAAGATCATGACCGATCCCTTTGTGGGGCAACTCACTTTTGTGCGTGCTTACCGGGGCAAGCTTGAATCGGGGAGTTATATTTACAACTCCACGAAGGATAAAAAGGAGCGCGTAGGGCGACTCTTAAAAATGCACTCCAACAAGCGTGAGGACATCAAGGAAGTTTATGCTGGGGAAATTTGCGCCTTTGTAGGGCTCAAAGACACACTGACTGGTGACACCCTTTGTCATGAGAAAAGCCCGGTAGTGTTGGAACGGATGGAGTTTCCTGAGCCTGTGATCCACATCGCCGTAGAGCCCAAAACCAAAGCCGACCAAGAAAAAATGGGCGTGGCTTTGGGAAAACTGGCTGAAGAAGACCCCAGCTTTAGGGTGATGACCCAAGAGGAAACGGGGCAAACCTTGATCGGCGGGATGGGTGAATTGCACCTTGAGATCATCGTGGATCGCTTGAAACGGGAGTTTAAAGTCGAGGCGGAGGTGGGCCAACCCCAAGTCGCCTTTAGAGAAACCATTAGAAGCGCGGTGCAAAAAGAGCATAAATACGCCAAACAATCCGGCGGGCGTGGGCAATACGGGCATGTCTTTATTAAGCTTGAGCCTAAAGATCCGGGCACAGGTTATGAGTTTGTCAATGAAATCAGCGGGGGCGTGATCCCCAAAGAGTATATCCCGGCGGTGGATAAGGGCATCCAAGAGGCGATGCAAAGCGGGGTGCTCGCCGGCTATCCGGTCGTGGATTGTAAAGTTACCCTATATGATGGCAGTTACCACGAAGTGGATTCTTCAGAGATGGCCTTTAAAATCGCCGGCTCTATGGCGTTTAAAGAGGCTTGCCGTGCGGCTAACCCTGTGCTTTTAGAGCCCATGATGAAGGTAGAAGTGGAAGTGCCCGAGGAGTATATGGGTGATGTGATTGGGGATTTAAACCGCCGCAGGGGGCAAATCAACGCGATGGACGACAGATTGGGGCTTAAAATCGTCAATGCCTTTGTGCCTTTGGTGGAAATGTTTGGCTACTCCACCGATCTGCGCTCTGCTACGCAAGGACGGGGCACTTATTCTATGGAGTTTGATCACTACGGCGAAGTCCCCGCTAACATCGCTAAGGAAATTGTGGAAAAGAGGAAGGGGTAAAGGGGCTTTGCCCCCTAAAGTTATTCTAGCCTTTAAAAATTGACAACATAATTGACGAACGCTACAATGTTGCGTCTGAGAATGAGTGTGCTGTCGATCTTAATTTTAAGCATTCTCCCCATTGCATAAGTGCCCCTATCGGCATAGTAAAGGTTGTTGATAGTCGGAATCCGCACGCCCACCTCAAAACCTTGATGTTTGGTAAAATTAAACCTAAACCCTAGATTGACAAGGAGTTGCACAAAAGCAGGTGAGAAAGAAGATTTGAGGCCAGGATAGAATTTATGGTTAATGCGCACTTGTTCATTAAAGAATTCGTTCATTGTGATACAACCACTAGAGCCACCCCCGCGTTTGTGGATAGATGACCAACGGCATTGTTTATCCTTGCCCATTGACCAAGAGCTCCACCCCACCATCACGCCTGCAAAAACACCAAAAGAACGCTTATTGCTATCATAGAAGTTGTAGAGCATGTCCATCCCCCCACCATAGAAAAGATTAGTGCCGGGCTGATCGGTAACAACAAATTTAGGATCGGCATTGCTATTCTCAACAGAGTTAGCATACCCTGTCTGCCCACTAAAAAAGCCATAGAGACGCAAGCCAAAGCGTCTTGTTTGACCAAAGAACAGCTTATAACCCACTTGGATATTCCCCCCAAAAAGATTGCCATTGTAGGGGTTTTTGATTTTGGTTGTCAAGGTGGGTGTTCCTGGTATTGTGTATTGCATAACCGTATCTTGCTTGAAAGCACCCGAAGCGTAAGAATACTGGAATCCCCCTTCTATGAATACACCGCTACTCTCTGCACCTAAAGGGAGCAAGGAGAAAAACCCTATTCCAAAAAAGACTCGTGTCTCCCGCACAAGTTGTTTAAGAACCATTCTCATTTAGCACTCCTTTTTCTATAAGCTTGTTCTAAAGTGGTTGAGGCTAACTTGCGTGTTTTTCTCAAAATAATCGAGCTTGAGGGCTCTTGCTTAAGAGTGTAGGGGATAAAAAGATTGTTGGTAGATGGGTGGAGCATGGTCTTTTATCGGGCTAGTGCCCGCTCCAAACTTGGGTAAGCCCTACAAGTTCATATTAGGCAACACGCTAGAGCTATGCGCAACAAACATGACCAGTTCCACCAACCACATCGTTACAAAGAGCCCAAAGGCTAACCGCTCCCATGCAGGTTTAAAAAAGATGATCGCTACCACGATCAGAGTAACGGCAAATCCCAAAAATTCCATGTGCCCTCCTAAGAAAGGCTAAATAAAGGCAATAGAAGCCAAAACAGAGGCATCGCCCCTTCTAATGGCACTCCTATGGATGCTGGTATACCCCCCCTTGCGTTCGGCATACTTGGGAGCAATCTGGGTAACTAGCTTGTGTGTAGCCCTCTTGTGTTGCAAATAAGCAAAGACTTGGCGGTGGGCGTTAAAGTCGCCTTTTTTGGCAACACTAACCAGTTTTTCGATGTAGGAGCGCAACTCCTTGGCCTTAAAGACACCCGTTTCAATTTTTTCATACTCAATCAAAGAGATAGCTAGGTTTTTGAGCAACGCTTTTCTGTGGGAACTCGTCCTGCCTAATTTTCTAAACCGATTCTTGTGGCGCATTAGTTTTCCTCATTTTTCATTTTGTCAATCTTGGCTTTCAAAGAAGCTTTAAAGTCGCTGGAAAGATCAGAACCCACGGGGTACTTTAACTGCTCGAGTTTTTCAGCAATCTCATCGTAGGACTTTTTACCCAAGTTCTTAATGCCCTTGAGCTCGTAACTGTCCATCAAAACTAACTCACCGACATACTTAATCCCGATTTTGTCCAAACAATTAAAACAGCGTGCGCTTAGATTAAGTTCTTCGACCTTCATGGTCAATTCCTTGACCTCTAGGCTGTCTTCCAAATGCCCGTGCGCGGCTTTAAAGTCTGCCATGTTCCCATTGAAGATATGTAACTGGGCATTCATGGTTTTGATCGCTTCTTGGAAGGCGTGCTGGGGGTCAATCTGCCCATCGCTTTCAATCTCAAAGATCACTTTTTCAAAATTAGGGTTGCCATCTACAAGTATATTTTCGATGTTATAGACGACCTTTTTAATGGGGGTGAAGTAGGCATCTAGGGGGATGTAGTCGCTGGAGATGTAGCCTCTAATGATCTCACTGGGCACATAACCCATGCCCTTTTGCAAAATAATAGAAAAATCCAACTGAATATCCTCGTTGATGGTGGCTAGGTAGGCTTGCTGATCCACCACATCCACTTCTTCATTGATCAAATCTTTGCCACTCAACTTAGCCGGACCTTTGAAGGAATAATGCACCACCACCTGGTCATTGGGGGCATTTTCTAAGTGCTTGCCCACTAAGCGGATATTTTTTAAGTTGGCAATAAACAATGCCACATCTTCGGACATTCCACGTAACGAATCAAACTCATGGGCAATATTTTCAATCTTGATTCCAATAGGCGCATACCCCACAGAGCTTTGCAAGAGTAGGCGGCGGATGGGGTGCGCTAGGGTGATGGCATACCCACTCTCAAAAGCAGAGACACAGACCTTGATATGTCTGTCGCTAATCTTTTCCACACTAATGTCCGTAGGGACATGGGGAGCGACTTTAATCACTTTCATCAGAGCACCGCCCTCTTATTTAGAATAAAGCTCAACAATCAAGCGTTCTTCAATGGGGATCACCACTTCGTCCCTTTCAGGGTAGCGGGTAAAAACACCCATTTTTTGATCTTGATCCACATCAATCCAAGGGGCGATCCCCACTTGGTTGCTTAGCTCCACAGCGCGCATGATTTGGGCATTCTGCTTACTTTTTTCCCTAATCTCTACCTTTTGCCCGCTTTTAATAAAAGCCGAAGGAATATCCATGCGTTTGCCATCTACCAGCACATGTCCGTGGGTTACCAGCTGACGCGCAAAACTCCTCGTGGTTGCAAAGCCCATGCGATAAACCACATTGTCTAAACGCCTTTCTAGCAAACGCACTAAATTTTCTCCCGTATTGCCCTCCATACGGTTGGCTTCAACGAAAATAGAGCGGAATTGTTTTTCGGAAATACCATACATGGCCTTGGCTTTTTGCTTTTCTCTTAGCTGCAAGCCATAATCTGAAATTTTACCTCTTCTTTGCCCATGTTGTCCGGGTCCATAGGCGCGCTTATCCACAGCACTTTTGCCACTCAAGCGGCGCTCACCTTTTAGGGCTAAAGAAATGCCAAACCGACGTTCTAGTTTCTCCACTGCACCTCTGTATCTTGCCATGTCTGCTCCTTACACTCTTCTTCTCTTGGGTGGCCGGCAACCATTGTGTGGTAAGGGCGTTACATCCTTGATCCAAAGCACCTTAATGCCCTCCACACTCCCCACACTCTTAATAGCCGTCTCACGCCCGCTACCTGGACCCTGCACCTTGATCCCCACTTCTTTAAGTCCATGTTCTTTAGCTTTCACCATGGCATTTTCGACAGCTTGCTGGGCGGCATAGGGCGTGGATTTTTTAGAACCTCTAAAGCCTAGCCCTCCAGCGGTCGCCCAACAAATGACATTGCCCATTTCATCGGTAACGGTGATGTTGGTATTATTAAATGAGGCTGCAATATGCACCACGCCCCGTGCAATATTCTTTTTAACAACTCTCTTTTTGACGCCTGTTCGTTTTGCCATCTGTGCTCCTTACTTGCTACCCACGGTTTTTTTCTTGCCTTTGCGGGTGCGGGCGTTGTTTTTCGTGGTTTGTCCGCGCACTGGCAGGCCCTTGCGGTGTCTAATCCCTCTATAGCTCCCCAAATCCATCAAAGCTTTAATATCCATCTGCACCTTTTTACGCAAATCCCCCTCCACGACATAGTTGGCTTGAATCTCTTTGGTGATGCTAGACACTTCATCCTCGCTCAATTCATGTACTCTTTTATCCAAAGAGATTTGCACTTTGGCTAAAATATCCCGTGAGCTCTTTAAACCCACACCATAGATATAAGTTAGGGCGTATTCTACACGTTTTTTCTTGGGTAAATCTACCCCTGCAATCCTTGCCATATTTATCCTTGTCTTTGTTTGTGTTTGGGGGTAACGCAAATCACGCGGATCACACCCCGCCTTTTAATGACCTTGCATTTATCGCACATTTTCTTAACAGAAGGTCTCACTTTCATCTCAATCTCCTTATGCAAAACTTCTACTCTATTTTATCATCACTTAAAAAACACTTAAGTTCATTTGTAGCGGAAAGTGATCCGCCCTTTATCCAAGCTATAAGGCGTGAGTTCCAAACGCACCCGATCGCCTAGAGCAATCCGGATATAATGCATGCGCATCTTGCCCGAAATGCGGCACAACACGATATGCTTATTCTCCAACTCGACTTTAAAGGTAGCATTGGGCAAGCACTCAATCACCCGCCCATCCACCTCAATCACATCATCTTTCGCCATTTAAATCTCCGCTTCAATTAAAAGCCCTCATTCTACCACATAGCCCATTTTTTTTAACTGATCTTTGTGAGAACTCCAATGCTTTTGCACAACGACCTCTAGCTCCAAAAACACCTTTTTTTGCCCAAAATCCTGCATTTTAAGCCGTGCAACCCGTCCAATCTTTTTGATCACTTGTGCGTTTTTGCCAATAACCATCTTTTTTTGGCTCTCTTTAGCCACAATGATTTGTGCCTTGATTTTGTCTAAATATTTGCTCTCTTGGAAACTGAGAATCAAAACATCGCTCTCGTAGGGGATTTCATCACTCAAAAATTGGAAAATCTGCTCGCGAATCATCTCTTGGTAAATTTCCTTGATCTGTGCATCGCTGATTTGATCGCTATCATAATAAAAGGAGCTAGAGGGCAAGAGTGGGGCTAGCTGGGCTAATAGAACCTCTAAATTTTGCAACTTAGAGGCACTCAAGGGCACTAGTGCCTGAAACTTCGTGGCAAAGGGCTGGTAGTCTCGCATTTTGGCTAGAATTTGGGCGGGCGTGGCGGTGTCAATTTTATTAAGGGCGACGATATGGGGTTGGTGGCATAATTTCAAAAACTCCAAATACCCTTGCAAACCATCATGCACGCTGGCTAAAAACACGGCTACATCACAGCCTGTTAAAGCACGCAAGCTCTCTTGCACCATCACTCGGTTTAAAAGTTTGTTAGAGTGGCACAGACCCGGGGTGTCCAAAAAAATCATTTGGCATTCTATGTTGTCTTGGTCCGTATAGGGGATAATCGCCTTTAGGGCTTTGCGCGTGGCATTGGCCTTGTGTGAGATCAAGGCTATTTGGGTATTTAAGAGGGCATTTAATAGCGTGCTCTTGCCCGCATTGGGGCGGCCTATGAGTGCAATAAAGCCCGCTTTAGTCATAAAATAAAACGAGTCGCATCCACATTATCAACCAAGTTTTGCAAGCGTTGGCTCACATATTCCTTAGTGATTTGGAAACGCTCTCCCTTGTATTCAGAAGCACTAAAGCTAATGTCCTCTAGCACCTTTTCAATGGTGGTGTGCAAGCGGCGCGCGCCAATGTCCTCTGCGTTTTGGTTAGCCAAATAAGAGAGTTTGGCTAATTCTCTTAAGGCTTCAGGCTCAAAGACTAAATCTACATCTTCAACAGCCAACAAGGCTTGGTATTGCTTGATGATAGAAGTCTTGGTTTGGGTGAGGATTTTATACATGCTCTCCTCAGAGAGGCTTTCTAGCTCCGCGCGTAAGGGGAAGCGCCCTTGTAACTCGGGGATCAAGTCGCTAGGTTTGCTCAAGTGAAACGCCCCAGCGGCAATGAACAGGATATGATCGGTGCTAATGGGTCCGTACTTGGTGTGAATCGTGCTCCCCTCAATGATGGGCAACAAGTCGCGTTGCACACCCTCTTTACTAGGGTCTTGCCGCCCGCCCTCCTTGACACCCACCGCGATTTTATCAATCTCATCAATGAAGATCACACCTGATTGGGCTGCCCTTTTTAATCCCTCGCGTTGCACCATCTCCATATCCAAGATCGCTTGGGAGACATCATGTCTTAATGCCTCTTTGGCCTCTTTGATTGTCATTTCTTTGGTAACTTTTTCGCCCTCTTTGTTGAAAACCTTAATCAAGCTTTCTTGCACCTTGACAATTTCTGGGGGCATGTTATTAAAATCTCCCTCTAGGTGTTTCTTGTGCAACTCGATCTCTATTTTTTGCTGATCAAGTGCATTGCTACGCACCTTGTCCTTAATCTTGGCAAAACTCAAAGCATATTCTTGTTTTTTGTCCGCACTCACACCACTAGGCAGAGCAGGCAATAACTTTTTGGCGATGCGCTCCACAATGAGCTCTTCAATTTTCTCTTTGTTTTTCTCTTTTTCCTCATTTTCCACCAAGTGGATACTGGTAGCGACCAAATCGCGCACCATCGACTCTACATCACGCCCCACAAAGCCCACCTCCGTGTATTTGCTCGCCTCTACCTTGATAAAAGGAAACCCCTTCACTTTGGCTGCACGGCGTGCGATCTCGGTTTTACCCACGCCCGTAGAGCCGATCATTAAAATATTTTTGGGGGTGATCTCTTCTTGGATGTCCGCACTCACTTGCAAACGCCGCCAGCGGTTACGCAAAGCAATGGCGATTGTCTTTTTAGCCTCATGTTGTCCGATGATATAATCATCTAGGTAAGCCACAATTTCTTGGGGCGTTAAATCCATTCCATCTTTCATCAAAGTTCCAAGATTTTAATGTTTTGGTTGGTGTAAATGCAAAGATTGCCCGCAATTTTGAGCGACTCTTCCACAAGAGTTTTGGGCTCTAGTTTGGCGAATTGATCCAGTGCGCGGGCGGCACTCAAAGCGTAATTGCCTCCACTTCCAATGGCAGCGATTTTGCCATCTTCAGGCTCGACTACATCACCCGTCCCGCTCAAAATAAAAATGGATTGTTTGTTAAGCACAATCATCATCGCCTCTAAACGGCGCAAAAACTTATCCTTACGCCACTCTTTGCTAAAATCCACCACGCTTTTAAACAAATCCCCCTTCTTGCCCTCCAAAATGCGCTCAAACATGTCAAACAAACTAAAGGCATCGGCGGTGCTACCCGCAAATCCGCTTAAAATCTGCCCGTGGTGCAAGGTGCGGATTTTTGTCGCATTGCCTTTGAGCACGCAATTATTAAAGCTAACCTGCCCATCTCCGCCAATAATGGCATAATCCTTGCCTTCAAAATGCGTCTTATAGCCTAAAATCGTGGTGGCGTGGAACATCCTACCTACTCAGCCACGACATCTACTTTTAATACGCCATGCACGCCTAGTCCAAGCTTGACCTCAATTTCGTAAATCCCCGTGCTTTTGATAGGGGTTTTGAGCTCTAGGGTCTTTTTGTCTAAGTTAATGGGGTGACTGGCATGCAACGCCTCAATGACCTCTTCTTTGGTGATCGAGCCAAAGAGCGCGCCATTTGCCCCGACTTTTTTAACGATCCTAAGCGTGATATTCTCTAGGGTTTTGGCTAGCTCTTGCTTATTGGCTAAGTCTTGAGCCTCTTGCTCAGCACGTTTTTTAGCACTGGCTTTGTACTTGTTGATCACCTCGTTGGTGGCTAGTTGGGCTAGGGATTTGGCGATTAAAAAGTTATTGCCATACCCGTCCTTGACCTCAACCACATCGCCTGCCTTGCCTAGATTTTTCACATCTTGTAATAACAACACTTTCATCGCGATCCTTTTTTGCAGATTTGCCATTATAGGGCGTTTAGTTTAAAGTGTCTTTAAGTGCTCTAGCGCAAACTCGGGTCTAGTGGCGCGAACAAATGCCCGTAATTGGGATTATCCCGCAAGAGTTTATTTTTAAAGACGCTGTAATTATTACACCCAGATTGCAAGCCATAACTACACACATACGAAAAGAGATCGAGAGCGCGTTTATCGCTTTGAGGCACACCCAAGCCCTTTTGATACAATACCCCCAAATTATTGCAACTAGACAAATTCCCCCCATCGCACGCCAACTGAAAATATTTTGAGGCATAAAAGTTATTCACAGGCACGCCATTAGCCCCCTTGGCATATATCCAACCCAAGTTGGCGCAACCCTGAATGTCTCCCGCATTACAAGCCAAATAATTAAGATCGACCGTGCTCAATTGTGCTTTATCAATGCCATAGATATTTTTAACATTGCTCATCAGACCCAAATTATAACAACCCAAATCGCTCCCATTGTCGCACGCGTATTTGTAATATTCTAGGGCTTTGTAATAATTCTTAGGTACACCCACCCCATTAGCATACATCCATGCTAAATTATTGCACGCCAACACATCGCCCCCAGAGCATCCCACTGCATAGAGTTGGGCGGCTTTTTCTTTGTCATCAGGGGTCGGATTTTGTTTGTAGTCATAGGTTTGGGCTAAGTTGGCACACGCACTCGCATCGCCCCCGCTACAGCCCATTTCGTAATAACGCGTAGCTTTTTCTGGGTCACTTTGAATCCCCACGCCATTATCATACATCGTGCCCACCGCAAAACAGCCCGCTGGGTTACCCTGATCGCAAGATTTAGCAAAGAGTTTAAAAGCACTGCGGTAATCGCCGACCTTGATTGCGCTAATGCCCGCACTCAAAGCATCTTGTGCCACTGCTGGGGGAGTTAGGCGATCATTCATCGGGGGCTGGGCTTGGGGGGTTGTAAGAGGGGGTTTAGTAGGTTGTTGTTGGCTTAGGGGTTGGTTGGTTTGGGGATTGTTGGGGGCTTGCTGGTTAGGGGTATCTTGGGCGCATAAAAACGCACCCATGAAGAGGACAGCCAAAACCCATCTCACACTCATTAACATCATGTCCCACCTTGATAAAAGTTTAACACAAGCCCAGCATCAGTCATGCAAGCTCTGATTGAGGGTAATCTTGCGCGTGCTTCTAAAAGCCACCATTTTTCCACTTTGGCTACATTGTCTAAAATGCACGCCATGGAGCTCTGAAAGCTCTTTTCCTTTATACAGATTATCTGCACGGGGTTTAAAATCGGTATTCACAGCTTGAAGTTGCTCTGCATCCTCGCTTGAGAGTTCAAAAATTGTGCCCGCCAACACTCCAATGCCCCCATCCACAATGCACCCATCGCCCAAACTGATGCCCACCACGCAATTAGCCCCCAGCAAGCAATTCTTACCAATGCTAATGGGTTTGCTATTGCCTCCAGAGAGTACACCTAAAATGCTTGCCCCTCCGCCAATATCTGTGCCCTCGCCAACAATCACAGAGGAGCTGATCCGCCCCTCATTCATGCAAGCCCCCTCTACACCAGCATTAAAGTTAATGTAACTAGCCCCGGGCATTTGGGTATAACCCCCCTTACCCAAATACGCCCCAAAGCGTGTCTTAGCACTATCTAATAGGCGGATATTATCATATTGAGGGATCACCTGCATCAAGTAACGGGGGAATTTATCCACAAAATCAATACAAGGGTAGGCATCCCGCATTTTTAAATTGACCTCTTGCTCTCTGAGCCAATCAAGTTCATAGGGAGTATTCCCACTCCAAGCGACATTGGGCAGGAGATTAAAAATACCCTCTAAATTCAAACTACGCAATGGGGCTTTACCCAAAGAGAGGGCTAAGAGTTTCATGTAAGCACTCTCCAAACTTTGGCATGGCTTATCCGCATACAGCACCACCAAATGATAATTAAAACAATCTTGCATGGAGACTTTAGAAACATGTTGCTGGGTTTCATGGTCGTAACTGGTGTAGGGATCAAGACTAGAAGGCGTGTAATAAAGGCGTTTCTCTCTAAAAGCCTTGATGAGTTCCACAAGCACTTGGATATTTTTATGCTTGTTTTCATCTTGCAAGGTCTCTTCCAAGAAGGGGGCATAGAGTTTGAGGGCTTGTTGGATAAAGGCTTTATCCACGCCATAAACCACTTCAGATGCTTGCTTGTCCTCTGCATCCATTTGATACAGCGGGACACTATCTTTCACCACGCCCATAAAAACTGAATAAGAGCCTAAATTTTCCTCCCCCCAGTTTAAAACTGGATAGGTCACGCTCAAGGGTTTCCCGCTCTTTTGTCCGCGTTGGACTTTGGCAATCCCAAAGGCTAGGGGTTTGCGGTATTCTGGGGAGTTTTGGTAATTACTCACAAAGAGTTTAAATTTTTGCATATTTTTCCTCGTTTTGGTGTTGGTTGGCTAAAGCTTGCACCTCAGCAACAAAGGTTTCTAACAGTTGATCTTCGGGAAGTTTGTGGATCACCTGCCCTTTTTTGATAATTAAACCGCTTTTTTTGCCAAAGGCAATGGCGATGTCGGCATGCTTTGCCTCCCCTAGGGCATTGACCACACAGCCCATCACGCTCACATCTAAGGGGATTTTAATATGGGCTAGACGTTGCTCTACTTGTGCCATCAAAGCGACTAAATTAGATTCAATGCGCCCACAAGTGGGGCAAGAGATGAAGGTAATACCCTCTTTTTGCCGTCCGCTGTAGCGCAAAATCGCCTTAGCGACTCTAATTTCTTCCTCTAGCTCGCCCGTGATAGACACACGCATGGTATCTCCAATGCCTTGCCGCAATAAATGCCCCAAAGCCATCGCACTTTTAATGCTTGCATGGAACAAGCTCCCCGCCTCTGTAACACCCAGGTGAAAAGGGTATGCAATCAAAGGGCGTAATTGCTCGTAGGCTTGTATTGTGCGTTCCACATCGCTAGCCTTAAGCGATATTTTAATATTGTTAAAGCCCGCATCTTCAAGCAACTTAATATTATAAAGGGCAGATTGCACCATGCCCTCAGCACTCGCGCCATATTTGATCTCAAATTGCTTTTCCAAGCTCCCCCCATTGACCCCAATACGGATTGGCAAGTTGCGGGCACTGCAAGCCTTAGCCACCGCCTCGATCTTGTCTTTAGAGCCGATATTGCCCGGATTGATGCGGATACCATCCACGCTTTCAGCGGCAATTAAAGCCAAGTGGTGGTGGAAGTGTATGTCGGCAATTAAAGGCAAGCTCGCCACTTTTTTAAGCTCTTTGAGGGCGTTTGCGTCCTTTTTATGGCGCACCGCCACGCGTACAAAGTCCGCTCCGGCTAACTTCAAGCGGTCAATTTGCCCCTTAGTGGCTTCTATGTCGCAGGTTTGGCTATATGCCATGCTTTGGGTGCTAATGGGCGCACCCCCACCCACAGGCACAGTACCGACAAAAATTTGCTTGGTTGGCACACGGGCGATCAAAACCATCCTTTAGACTTGGATCAAAAGGGTATTTTAGCCCAAAGTGGCTAAGAGAGAATTAAAGGGTCGGGAGAATATTGAGGCAAAAATGGCTAAAACTATAAGTTTGGTAGGTCTGCCCACTAGCAATCCGACCGACATGGGTGTAGTTGATAGAGATAACCAAGATGGGCATGGGGGGCAGGACTTTTAGGAGTAAGGATAGATGGTGTTCTAAACTCTCTGGGGTGGGGAAAGCATAGGGAAAACAAGCAAAGGGGCTAGAACTCTGCACGATCAAACAAGTGCCGTGGTAGTGTAGAGATTTTGAACCAAAGTGGCGGATTAATTCCAAAGCGACCATATTCTCAAAAACGGGGACTAGGGAGTGGGTGTGGCTAAAAGCATAGGGCAGAGCAAAGTCGTAGAAGTAAATTTTGGGGGGGGCTTTAAAATAGCTAGGGACTAAAAAAAGAGTTAGGCTTTTTTGCAAGGTAGCTAAAAAAAAATAAAGCGTGTCTTTGGAGGTTCTGATGTGTTTTTTAAGCTGGGTGTAGAGGTGGTGGGTGCTGATACTCTTGGCTTGGAAAAAAAGAAGGGCTTTAAACAGATCAAAATGCGCACCAAAGCTAAGAGCACAGATGTCTTGTTTGTAGCGAATTTTGGCATGGGCGGGTAGAAACAGCATAGCGGGCAAATTGCCTTCTTTTAAGAAACGGGCCAGGAGGGCGGGAGGGTCTTTTTTGCAAAAATGCACAAACTCGGCAAAATTTAAGGGCATGATGGGCTGGCAGATAAAGTGAGCGGGGGCGTGGATGGGCGTGCTATCTATGATGATGGTGGGCACGCTGGGGGGGGTAAAATCTGCAGGCGGGCGGTTAAGAATCAATAAGCCTAGGGGGTTGGTATCACAAAAGGTGTGGATATGAGCACGCATGGAATCTATGAGGCGTGCATCTTGAAAATCCACATAGACAATCTTTTTAAACGCACGTCCAAAGCAGAGAGCCAAACTATTTTTGCCCGACTTAGGGGGTCCATATAAGAGCATGGAGGGCTTGAGGGTATAAAAACGCGTGGCTAATACCCGCTGGGTGCTGGCTAGCTCAAAGCTACTTTCTAAAATGCTGCTCACCATCTCTTGCATAGGTTATCCTAGTCTAGTTTTCCTTTAAAAAAGGATAATAATATTTAAACCTATGCCCGTAAAAGCCCATTTTAACCTTGACTAATGCTTTATTTTATAATAAAATCGTGGTTTTTAAATTTGCCAAGGATTAAGATGGAAAAGATACGACTCAAATTAAAAGCCTATGATCACCGCGTTCTAGATCGTTCGGTGGTGGCGATCGTTGAGGCTGTCAAACGCTCCGGCTCAGAGATTAGGGGTCCCATTCCTCTGCCCACCAAAAATAAGCGTTATACGGTCCTACGCTCCCCACATATCAACAAGGACTCTAGAGAGCAATTTGAGATCCGCGTGCATAGCCGTTTGATTGACATCATGTCCGCTACGCCTGAAACCGTGGATAGCTTAATGAAATTAGATTTAGCTCCAGAGGTAGATGTAGAGGTAACTTCTATGGAAGGGAAATCCTAGCAGGCACTCTGTGTGCGTGATTTTTTAATGGGAGAAAAATAATGGAGTATTTAGTCCAAAAGATTGGCATGAGCCGTATGGTTGGGGCACAGAGTGTCCCGGTTACCTTGCTGAAGGTTTTAGAGAGTAAGGTGTGCGCGCTTAAGGAAAATGGGAAGGCTTTGGTCGCTTATTCTTTGTACAAACGACACAATAAAGCCATTGCAGGACAACAAAAAAAATACCAGCTCAGTAAGGAGTTTAACCGCTTTGCAACTTTGAGTGGTCCAGAAGAACTAGGCGATCTAAAAACAGATGCTCTAGAGAGTGCCCACAAAGTCAAAGCCACTTTTTACACCAAAGGACGGGGCTTTAGCGGTGCGATGAAGCGTTGGAACTTCCAGGGTGGTCCAGCAGCGCATGGGAGTCGCTTCCACCGCCGTTTGGGTTCTATTGGTAATAGAGAATGGCCCGGGCGTGTGCAAAGGGGCAAGAAAATGGCAGGTCGCTATGGGAATGAAAAAGTAACATGCCACAATGAAGTGATCTCCTTTGATAAAGAAAGTAAAATCCTCGTGCTTAAGGGCTCTGTAGTGGGCTATGCGGGAGCTTATGGTCGGATCAGTGTCCAGAAGGAGAAAAAATGAAAGCACAAGTCTTAGATGCCCAATGCCAAGTGGTGGGTGAATTGGATTTACCCGCTAGGTATGCCCAAATTAATGCCCATAATCTTTACTTGTATGTCAAGCATTACCGCGCCCTAGCCCGTGCCAACACAGCTAAAAGCAAAAATCGGGGCGAGGTGAGCGGAGGCGGTAGAAAACCTTGGAGTCAAAAGGGCGGGGGGCGCGCGCGCGCAGGTAGCATCACTTCGCCCGTGTTTGTAGGTGGGGGCGTATCGCATGGTGCGACCAATAACCGCAATTATGATCTCAAAATCAATAAAAAGCAGAAAAAACTTGCTCTAGAATATGCACTAGGTCAAAAGGCTCAAGATCGAAGACTCTTAGTGGTGGATCAAATTGAAATCCCTAGTCGTAAAACCAAAGATGCGCAAGTTTTTGTCAAAAATCTCAACCAGCGCGATGTGCTCTTGGTGGTGCAACATCTACAAGAAGGCACAGACTTAGCTTTTAGAAATTTACCCAATTGTTTTTTGGTGGAAACAAGCGAACTGAATGCCTTTTTAATCGCTACATTTAGTGCGGTGGTTATCGAAAAAGCAGCGTTTAACACGCTTGTGTCAGTTCAATGAAGGAGTGGTAATGGCAGATATTACAAACATCAAATCCATACTTTACACTGAAAAATCCCTATCTATGCAAGAAAATGGGGTGATTGTGGTGCAAACCACCATGGGTGTGAGTAAAAACCAGCTCAAGGCGATTTTTAAAGATTACTTTGGTTTCGTCCCCCTAAAAATTAATTCTTTGAGACAAGAGGGCAAGGCGAAACGCTTTAAGGGTCGTTTGGGACGGCGCAATGACTATAAAAAGTTCTATGTCAAAGTCCCCAAAGATGCCAATATTACCGCTTTGAGCGCATAAGGAGAATGCATGGCAATTAAAACTTATAAACCTTACACACCTAGTCGCCGTTTTATGAGTGGCTTAAGCTCTGGCGACATCACAGCTAAAGCAGGTATCAAAAAACTTTTAGTCAAATTGCCCGTGCATGCAGGGCGCAACCACAGCGGGAAGATCACCAGTCGCCACAAGGAGGGTGGAGCTAAAAGACTTTACCGCATCATTGATTTTAAGCGCAATAAATGGGACATTGAGGGCAGGGTGGCAGACATTGAATACGATCCTTATAGGAATGCGCGCATTGCCCTAGTGGTGTATCCAGATGGGGACAAACGCTACATTTTACAGCCTAGTGGGTTGAAAGTGGGTGATGTGGTGGTCGCCGCTGAGGGTGGGCTAGACATTAAAACTGGGTTTGCCATGAAGCTTAAAAATATCCCTATCGGGACCATCGTGCATAATGTGGAAATACACCCAGGGGCGGGCGGACAGCTGGCTAGGAGTGCGGGCATGAGCGCACAGATCATGGGTAAAGAGGGCAAATACACGATTTTGCGCATGCCCAGCGGAGAAATGCGCTATATTTTGAGCGAGTGTATGGCCACAATCGGGACAATGGGCAATGAGGATTTTATCAATGCTAGCATTGGCAAGGCAGGGCGTAATCGCTATAAGCGTGTGCGCCCGCAAACTAGGGGAAGTGCCATGAACCCTGTGGATCACCCACACGGGGGTGGTGAGGGCAAAACTGGTTCTAGCGGGCACCCCGTATCACCTTGGGGACTTCCTGCCAAGGGCTATAAAACTAGACGCAAAAAAGCAAGCGATCGTTTGATCATTTCACGCAAGAAAGGCAAGTAATGGGAAGGTCAATTAAAAAGGGTCCTTTTATAGACAAGCATCTAATGGATAAGACGCTCAAACACAAAGCCAAAAAAGACAACCGCCCCATTAAAACATGGTCGCGCAGAAGCACCATTTTACCCGATATGATCGGACTCACCTACAATGTGCATAATGGGCGCATCTTTATCCCTGTCTATATCACTGAAAACCATGTTGGCTATAAACTCGGCGAATTTGCCCCGACTAGGACTTTTAAGGGGCATAAGGGCACCGTGCAAAAAAAGATAGGCAAGTAACATGGCAAATTATCACACAAAGGACAACTCATGAGCGTGGCGTTACTCCGCTATACCAGACTTTCTCCAACCAAGGCGCGTTTGTTGGCTAGACAAGTGCAGGGCATGAACGCCGAAGTGGCGATTGCTCGCCTGGAATTCACCCCCAACAAGGCTGCCCGCATTCTCTCTAGGGTGATCAGCGCAGCAGTCTATAACGGACAATATGACTCTAAAGAGGTAGAGGTCTTAAGTTGCCGTGTAGATGCGGGTCCCGTGCTAAGAAGACACATGCCCCGCGCAAGAGGGCGCGCCACTTCTATTAGAAAGCCCACCGCACACATTAGAGTGGAAGTGGGCAAGGGAGGACAAAAGTAAATGGGACAAAAGGTCAATCCAATTGGTTTAAGACTGGGTATTAACCGCAACTGGACTTCCCGCTGGTTCCCTAGCCATGAAACCGTTGCCAACATTGAGGAAGACTACCGCATCCGCAAATTCCTTAAAAAAGAGCTCTACTATGCTGGAGTCAGTGAGATTTTGATTGAACGCGCGGCTAAGAAGTTGCGCATCACCGTTGTAGCCGCACGCCCGGGACTCATCATTGGTAAAAAAGGCGTGGATATTGAAAAAGTCAAACTCTCTTTAAAAAATCTGATCCGTAAAGAAATTTCGGTGAATATCAAAGAAGCCAAACGCCCTCAAGCAGACGCACAACTTTGTGCCGAAAATGTGGCCACCCAGTTAGAAAAACGGGTTGCCTTTAGACGGGCGATGAAAAAGGTCATGCAAACGGCTATGAAAGCGGGGGCTAAGGGCATTAAGGTGCGTGTTTCAGGGCGTTTAGCTGGGGCTGAAATCGCACGCACGGAGTGGTATATGGAGGGGCGTGTGCCACTGCATACCTTGCGGGCTAAAATCGATTATGGCTTTGCGGAGGCTTTCACGGTTTATGGCAATATTGGTGTAAAAGTTTGGGTTTTTAAAGGCGAGGTGTTGCATAAAGGCATCCAATCTGAGAAACGCGAGGAAAACGAGGAACGCGCTCCCAGAGCGCGCACTAGGAAAGGGAGAGAATAGCCATGTTGATGCCTAAAAAGACCAAGTATAGAAAGCAGATGAAGGGGCGCAACCGGGGCAAGTCCTACCGAGGCGTACGGCTTGCCTTTGGCGACATTGGCATTAAAGCTATAGAACATGGGCGCATTGACTCACGCCAAATTGAGGCGGCACGGGTGGCGATGACGCGTCACATCAAGAGAGCGGGTAAGGTGTGGATTCGGGTTTTCCCCGATAAGCCTTTGACAGCCAAGCCCTTAGAAACTAGGATGGGTAAGGGTAAGGGCTCCGTGGAAAAATGGGTGATGAATATCAAACCCGGGCGCATTGTCTACGAAATGCTAGGCATTGAGGAGGGTTTAGCACGGGAGGCATTGGCTTTGGCACAAAGGAAATTGCCTTTCAAAACCAAGATCGTAACCAAAGAGAGCGAAAATGAAATTTATTGAGTTGCAAGACAAAAACAAGGTGGATTTGGAGGAGTTGCTGAAAAATAAGAAGTTAGAACTCTTTGAATTGCGGGTCAAACTCAAGACGATGCAACTAAGTAACCCCAATGAAATCAGAAGAGTGCGTAAAGACATCGCTAGGATTAGCACCGCTTTAAGCACATTAAAGGCAGGACATGGAAACTAAGCAACCGCATAAACGCACCATTCAGGGCAAGGTCGTGAATAAAATTGATGCGTGTAGTGCTGTGATTTTGGTTGAAAGAAAGGTGCTCCACAAAAAATACCGCAAAATTGTTAAACGCTTTAAAAAATACACCATTGACGATCGCCAAGATCGCACGCAGGTGGGCGATTTTGTGAGTGCTGTCGAATGCAAGCCCGTTTCTAAAACTAAAACCTTTGCGCTCAAAGAAATCATTGTTAAGGGAGTGTAAGTGATTCAGAGTTTTACTAGGTTAGTGGTGGCAGATAATAGCGGGGGCAAGGAGATCATGTGCATCAAAGTCTTAGGAGGTAGCCATAAACGCTATGCGAGCGTGGGCGATGTGATTGTGGCTTCTGTAAAAAAGGCAATCCCTAATGGCAAAGTCAAAAAGGGGCAAGTTGTCAAGGCGGTGATTGTGCGGACAAAAAAGGAGGTGCAGCGGCCTAATGGTTCTTTGATCCGTTTTGATGATAACGCAGCGGTGATCTTAGATGCTAAGAGAGACCCCATCGGCACGCGTATTTTTGGACCGGTAAGCCGGGAAGTGCGTTATGCCAATTTTATGAAAATTGTCTCTTTGGCTCCGGAGGTTTTGTAAATGAAGTGCAAGATTAAAAAAGAGGATATGGTGAAGGTGATTGCTGGAGATGATAAGGGCAAGGTGGGTAAGGTGTTAGCAGTCTATCCTAAACGCTCTTTAGTCGTGGTAGAGGGTTGCAAATTAGTCAAAAAAGCCATTAAGCCCACAGATGATAACCCCAAGGGCGGGCATATCCAAAAAGAAATGCCCATGCATATCTCCAATGTTAAGAAAGAGAAGGAGTAAAACATGCATGGCTTGAAGAGCTTCTATGAAAAGGAAGTGAGACAGAAATTAGCTCAAGAGTTGGGAATTAAAAATCCCATGTTACTCCCTAAACTAGAAAAGGTTGTGTTGAGTGTGGGGGCGGGGGACTATGCCAAAGACATGAAAGTGATGCAGAACATTGCCCAGACTCTCTCTTTGATCGCGGGGCAAAAGGCGGTGATCACCACAGCTAAAAAATCAGTCGCGGGCTTTAAAATCCGTGAAAAAATGGCTGTAGGTGTGAAAGTTACTTTGAGAAATAAGGTGATGTTCAACTTCTTGGAAAAGTTGATTGTGATCGCTCTGCCTAGAGTGAAAGATTTTAGGGGCGTGTCTAGGAATGGCTTTGATGGGCGGGGTAATTATGGCTTTGGGTTAAACGAACAGCTCATTTTTCCCGAGGTGGTTTATGATGACATCATGGTAACCCATGGGCTCAACATCGCCATCATCACTTCGACAAACAGCGACAAGGAGGCATTTAAGTTGTTAGAATTACTTGGAATGCCATTTGCGAAAGGACGCTAATGGCTAAAAAATCAATGATCGCAAAAACCCAAAGAAAAGCCAAGTTCAAGGTGCGTTCCTACACCCGTTGCAACATTTGCGGACGACCACATTCTGTCTATAAGGACTTTGGCTTGTGCCGGGTGTGCTTGAGAAAAATGGGCAATGAGGGACTCATTCCGGGTCTTAGAAAAGCAAGTTGGTAAGGGGTAGCCATGGTGAATGATATTGTAGCGGATTCTTTGACTCGCATCCGGAATGCAAGCATGAGGCGTTTAGAAGTAACCCAACTTTACTATGCTAAAATTGTGGTTTCGATCCTAGACATCTTCAAGGTAAGGGGCTTTATTGCCAACTACCACATCAAGGAAAAGGATAATAAGCCCTTTATCTCGGTGGAGTTGGCTTATGATGAAAAGGGTAGATCGCTGATCAATGAGATCAAACGTTTGAGCAAGCCGGGCAGGAGGGTTTATAAACAATCCAAAGAGCTCAGACGCTTTAAGAATGGGTATGGTGTGATTGTGGTGAGCACTTCTAAGGGTGTGATCACCAATGAGGAAGCCTACAAGCAAAATGTAGGTGGCGAAGTGCTTTGTAGCATTTGGTAGGAGCATGGCATGTCAAGAATTGGAAAACGCGTGATTAATATCCCTAGTGGGGTTCAGGTTAGCCTAGAGGGTTCATGCCTGCATTTTAAGACCAATAAAGCTAGCCAGCAACTTGAAACGCATGGACGGGTAAAGATCATCTTGGAAGGTAGCACCTTGCGTTTCGAGCCCGTAGGAGAAAGCGCACAAGATCGCGCTTTTTGGGGGACTTATGGGGCTTTGGCACATAATATTGTTGTGGGGCTGGATAAGGGCTTTAGCAAGAGCTTAGAGGTGAATGGCGTGGGCTATAAAGCGGCTTTGGGGCATAGAGTTTTGGAGCTCACTCTAGGTTTTAGCCATCCGGTTAAATACCCTATCCCTGAGGGTGTGGAAATTGCGGTAGATAAGAATGTGATCACCATCAAGGGAGCTAACAAACAACAGATCGGACAGATTGCTGCAGATATCCGAGCCTTCCGTCCCCCAGAGCCTTACAAGGGCAAGGGAATCAAATACAGCGACGAAGTGATTATCCGCAAAGCCGGTAAAACATCTAAAAAATAGGCAGAGGTTACCATGACAAAGAGTGTTTTAGAAAAAAAGAAGACTCAAAGAGTCAAACGCAAGTTGCGTATCCGCTCTAAAATCTTTGGGACTTTGGAGCGGCCTAGAGTGAGTGTGTTTAAGTCCAATAAGCACCTCTACGCCCAAGCGATTGATGATAATAACCACACCACCCTAGCCCATGTCGATGGGAAAAAACTAGGGCTAGGCAAGAATATCGAAGATAGCAAAAAGGTTGCGATCGCTTTTGCTGAAAACTTGAAAGCTAGGGGTATTACCCAAGTGGTCTTTGATCGCAATGGGTATCTATACCATGGCGTGGTGGCAGCTTTTGCTGAAACTTTACGCGAAAATAATATCGCCCTTTAAAGGATGGACATGGAAATTAATCGAGAAGAGTTCCAAGAAGTGGTCGTCAATATCGGGCGGGTTACCAAGGTTGTCAAAGGTGGTCGCCGCTTCCGCTTCAATGCCTTAGTGGTTGTGGGTAATAAAAATGGCTTGGTGGGCTTTGGTTTGGGCAAGGCTAGAGAAGTGCCTGATGCGATCAAAAAAGCCATTGATGATGCCTTTAAAAACATCATTGAAGTCAAGATCAAGGGCACGACTATTGCGCACGATATCGAGCAAAAATACAACGCAAGTAAAATTCTCTTAAAGCCTGCAAGTGAAGGAACGGGGATCATCGCTGGGGGCTCTACCCGCCCCATGATTGAATTGGCTGGCATTAAAGATATTTTGACGAAGTCTTTGGGGTCTAACAACCCCTATAATGTGGTGCGCGCTACCTTCCATGCGCTCTCTAGAATCAAGGCTTAAGGAGTTTGCATGGCATTAGAACAACTCAAACCCGCTAAGGGGAGTGTCAAGGGCATTAAACGCGTGGGTAGAGGGCAGGGCTCTGGTATGGGTAAAACCTCCACGCGGGGGGGCAAGGGACAGACTGCCCGCACGGGTTATAAACAAAAAAGGGGCTTTGAGGGGGGGCAACAACCCTTGCAACGCCGTTTGCCTAAAGTGGGCTTTAAAAGCCGCACTAAAGGGCTCACCTACAGCATTAATGTTGGCAAGCATCCCGAGATTTTGAAGCTAGAAACCTTGAGTTTGGAGCTGATTAAAAAAGTCCATCACTTCCCCAGTTACATTGAAAGGGTGAAGTTAATTGGCATGGGGGCAAAAGATTTAGCCTCTAGAATCCAAGATGAGAGAATCACCACTAGCGGACAAAAATAATGACAAAAGCCATTGCCACTAAGATTTTCATCACACTGGGCTATCTCTTCCTTTACAGAGTTTTAGCCTATGTCCCCATCCCGGGAGTGGATTTGGCAGCCATCAAATCGTTTTTTGACAGCAATTCTAGCAACGCTTTAGGCTTATTTAACATGTTCAGTGGGAATGCGGTTTCGCGTTTGAGTATCATCTCTCTAGGCATCATGCCCTACATCACCGCTTCGATTATCATGGAGCTATTAAGCGCAACCTTTCCCAATCTAGCTAAGATGAAAAAAGAGCGCGATGGCATGCAAAAATACATGCAGATCGTGCGCTATGCGACTATTTTGATCACCATTATCCAAGCGGTGAGCGTATCTTTTGGATTACGCAGTATTGGGCATGGTTCTAATGGGGCTATTATGATTGGCATGCAAACTTTCTTGTTGATCGCTACCTTTTCGATGCTCACCGGTACGATGTTGCTCATGTGGATTGGTGAGCAGATCACCCAAAGAGGGGTGGGCAATGGGATCAGTTTGATTATTTTTGCTGGGATTGTCTCGGGGATTCCTTCTGCCATTGCGGGAACCTTCAATCTAGTCAATACTGGGGTCATCAATGTTTTGGTCTTGATTGGTATCTTTGCTATCATCCTAGCAACAATCTTTTCCATTATCTATATCGAGTTGGCCGAAAGACGCATCCCCATTTCCTATGCTAGAAAAGTGATGTTGCAAAACCAAAACAAACGCGTTATGAACTACATCCCCATTAAGCTAAACTTAAGCGGGGTGATTCCGCCCATTTTTGCTTCTGCTTTGCTAGTTTTTCCCTCCACCATTTTGCAAGCCTCCTCTAATCACATCTTGCAAGCCATCGCGGATTTTCTCAACCCACATGGGTATGCCTATAACATTTTAATGTTCTTGCTCATCATCTTTTTTGCCTATTTTTACTCTTCCATTGTCTTTAATGCTAAGGACATCGCCGATAACTTAAAGCGCAATGGTGGGTTTATTGCAGGTTTGCGCCCGGGCGAGGGGACAGCTAACTTTTTAAATAGTGTAGCGAGCCGTTTGACTTTTTGGGGGTCTTTGTATTTGGCGGTTATCTCTACATTGCCTTGGATTTTGGTTAAGGCGATGGGCGTACCCTTTTACTTTGGGGGGACAGCGGTGCTCATCGTGGTACAAGTGGCGATTGACACCATGAAAAAGATCGAGGCGCAGATTTACATGGGCAAATACAAAACCCTCAGTGCTGTGGGCTTTTGATGGCGATTGCCCTAAGAAGTCCTAAAGAAATTGCCCTTTTAGCCAAAGCGGGTCAGGTCGTGGGGCAAACCTTAAAACTCTTGGAGCAAAAGGCACAGGTGGGGGTGAGTTTGTTAGAGCTGGATGCTTTGGCTGAAGAAAATATCTACAAAATGGGGGGCAAGCCCGCCTTTAAGGGGCTCTATGGTTTTCCTAACACCCTTTGCACTTCTGTCAATGAAGTGGTGATCCATGGGATTCCCACAGATTACAAACTCCAAGAGGGCGACATTGTGGGGCTGGACTTAGGTGCATCTATAGAGGGCTATTTTGGCGATGGGGCGATCACTTTGGCAATCGGGCATATAAGCCATTTGGATCAAAACTTGATCGCTTGTGCTAGGGATTGTCTGTATGAGGCCATTGGAGCCTTGAGGGTGGGCATGCACTTTAAGGAGTTGAGTCAAATTTTAGAGCAGGGAATCACTAAGAGGGGATTTGTGCCCTTGCTGGACTTTTGTGGGCATGGAATTGGCAGATACCCTCATGAAGAACCCCAAATCCCCAACTACCTAGCCCCGGGGGCGAGCCCTAAAAGTGGTCCTAAGATCAAAGAGGGCATGGTTTTTTGTTTAGAACCGATGGTGTGTCAAAGAGAAGGCAATCCCAAGATTTTAGAAGATCGATGGAGCGTAGTTTCTAGCGATGGACTGAGGACCAGCCATTACGAGCACACCATTGCGATCACCAAGGGCAAAGCGAGAATTTTAACGGAGATTTAAAGATGATTTGTTTTAAGGGTGCGCGGGCTTTAGCCCTATCTGTCTTGTTGGGTGTGGGTGCTCAGGCAGATTCGTTGGTAGATTTTGTCAATACCTATCGCCAAAAGGGCATTGAGGCCTTAGATAAGCTCTTGCAGTCTTATTTGACCCAACAGCAGTTTTGGGAAGATGTTTTGTCCAAGCAAGATACTATTTATGGCTATTATGAAAAATTAGATTATCTTTTTGTGATCAACAAGGCTAGACCCCAACTCTCGCTTTATAAGATCGAAGATGGCAAGCTTGATAGAGTGGGGGATAGTAAGGCTTTAGTGGGTTCTAAGCCCGGATATAAGTTATTGGAGGGGGATAAAGCAACGCCTATTGGTGTTTACCAAATCATGCGCAAACTCACCGGTCTGAGTGCCTATTATGGACCCTTTGCCCTAGAGACTAATTACCCCAATGCTTACGATCGGGCTTTAAAGCGCACCGGACATGGCATTTGGATTCATGGACTCCCCTTGAATGGCAATCGAGACGATCTCAATACAAAGGGGTGTATTGCTATTGATAACAATATTTTAAAGGACTATGACAAATTAGTCAAGGGCAAAAAAGCCTTGTTGGTGGTCTATGAGGGGCAATTTGCACCTGCTACTAAAAAAGACTTAGCGTTAGTTTTGAGTAGTCTGTATGCGTGGCGTTTAGCATGGGCTAAAAACGACCTTGCCTCCTACCTCGAATTTTATGCCTCTGACTTTAAGCATGCCAGTGGGATGGATTTTAAAGCCTACCAACGCTTTAAAGCCAAGATTTTTGCTAAAAATGAGAATAAAACGATCCGCTTCTCACAAATTAATGTTACTCCCTACCCCAACAACGAGGATCGTTCCCTATTCCGTGTCGCTTTCATACAAACCTACGAGGCTTATAAGCATAAAAAACTTGCTTATTCTTCACATGGTCTCAAAGAGCTCTACGTAGAGATCAAAAACAACAAGATGCAAATTTTGACAGAAAAGTAATACCTGAGCCTTAATCATAAACTAGACAAATAGGACGGTATTTTGAGTGGGAGTTTGTATGAAAACCCAGTCCTCGATTCGGCGATGCCAAAAGAGCACTCCAAGCACCCTAGTTATGAGCTAGGACTTAGACAAAATAACCGATACAAAGACTAAAAAAAAAGCAAAGTTGATAGGGATGGGGCAACCTTGATGGGCGACTTGCCCGAACTCTCAATAAGCCTAAGTCCGCACTACCCGCTAAGAGAGTAGCGAATGGAACTTGAGGAGATTGTCAGAAGCGTGGAGGTAGTTAAAGCCCATATTTGCACAGGTGCCGGATTTACTTAAACGCTCTCCACTCCTAAGCCTTAGTGTACTAAGGCTTGTGCGCTCCCCACGCCACTTTGGGCACGGAAATCTTGCGCTTTAAAGCCTGCCCGATCGACTTGGGCTCTGGGACTCTTGTCCAATTTAGAAATCAAAATGATGAGAATGAAGGTTAAGGGCATAGAGAAAAGGGCAGGGTGATCGTAGGGGAAAATGGCTTGGGCATGTCCAAAACTCTTCACCCAAATGCTAGGGCTGAGTAAAACCATTGTGATCACCACTAGCCAGCCAATTAACCCACCCCAGAATGCGCCCTTAGTTGTGAGATCTTTCCAATAAATGCTCAAAAGCAAGATGGGGAAATTCACGCTAGCAGCAATCCCAAAGGCCAACCCCACCATAAAGGCGACATTTTGGTTTTCAAACACCAACCCCAAGACAATGGCTAGTAACCCTAAAAATAAAGTCGCAACCTTGGTTACCTTGATCTCTAGCTTGGGATCGCATGTGCCATTTTTATAAACATTGACAAAGAGATCATGGCTAATCGCGCCCGCTCCTGAGATGGCCAGCCCTGAGACCACCGCTAAAATAGTGGCAAAGGCGACTGCTGAAATGAAACCCAAAAAAACATCGCCTCCCACCACGCCGGCTAGATTGATCGCCACCATGTTTTTTAGCCCGTTATAAGTGCCATCGGGATTGACAAACTCACTTTGGGTATAGAGCAAGGCGATCGCCCCAAACCCAATAATGAAGGTGAGGATATAGAAATACCCAATGAAACCGGTGGCATAAAAAACCGATTTGCGCGCCTCTTTGGCATCTTTGACCGTGAAAAAGCGCATGAGAATATGGGGCAAACCTGCTGTGCCAAACATCAAGGCTAGACCTAGAGAGATAGCGGCGATGGGATTGGGTAAAAAGGTGCCCGGGGACATGATCGCCTCCCCTTTAGGGTGGTGTTTGATGGCTTGCCCAAAGTAGTGGCTCAAGTCAAATTTGGTCAAGTATAAGATCATCACCGCCATGAACGAAGTCCCCAATAAGAGCAAAATCGCCTTGATAATTTGCACCCACGTTGTGGCGTGCATGCCCCCAAAGGCGACATAACAAATCATCAACACACCCACCAGCACCACCGCCAGCCAGTAGGGCAAGCCAAAGAGCAACTGGATCAACTGCCCCGCACCAACCATTTGGGCAATCAAATAGAAGACCACCACGCTTAGAGCTGAGATGGCTGAGATCACACGGATAGGCTTAGAATCCAAGCGGTAAGCCGTGATGTCTGCAAAGGTGAATTTGCCCAAATTGCGGAACTTTTCGGCAATTAAAAACAAGATGATAGGCCAGCCCACCAAAAAGCCCACGGAGTAGATGAGACCATCAAAGCCATTGGTAAAGACTAGAGCAGTGATGCCCAAAAAGCTTGCCGCACTCATGTAATCCCCGGCAATGGCGATTCCATTTTGTAAGCCGGTAATATTGCCCCCAGCGGTGTAAAACCCACTAGCACTCTGGCTCTTCTTGCTAGAATAGTAGGTGATGCAAAGCGTACTGAGCACAAAAACCAAGAACATGCCCACAGCAGTGGGGTTAAACGCACTTTTAGCACCCCCTGTGCTCTCAAACCCCGCTCCCAGTGCCACTTGCGCGCCAGCCAACCACAAAATGAGATAAAGTTTAAACTTTGCCATGTTTGCACTCCTCTAACGCACCGCTTTGCTCCAAATCATGCAGAATCATCTCTTGTTGCTTGTCAAAATGCGTATTGGCAATGAATGTATAAACCCCGGTGAGCGCAATGCAAAGTATGATTAAAAAAATGCCTATGAGGATGCCCAGGGTGATGGCACTAGGCCCTAAACGATAACCCAAAATCTCAGGGAAGAGCCCAATACTCAGCACGAAACTATAATAAGATACCAGCACAACAACGGAGAGCCATAAGGCAACTTTGTTACGTAAAGAAACAAAATGTTTAAACGATTGGATTGCTTGGCGTGAAAAAGACAGATCGGACATCAAAACTCCTTTATTTGTTTTCCCTAGTTTGGCACATTATGGGTTAAGTGCCCTCTAGTCTTTTTCAAAAATACTCAAAACTCCTCTTACTATGTGTTTTTTTGTAGCATTCCCAAACTCTCTTGTGCAATCTGGGTAATATTCTCCCATTTGCCATTAGCGACCAAATCCTTAGGAGCCAGCCACGATCCCCCCACACACAGCACATTTTTAAGGGCTAAGTAGCTATGCATGTTTTCTAGGCTAATGCCCCCGGTTGGGCAAAAATACACCCCCTCAAAGGGCCCGCTCAAAGATTTGAGCATCCCCACCCCTCCAGCCGCTTGGGCAGGGAAAAATTTTAAGTGGTTCAAACCATATTCTAAAGCCAACATCACCTCGCTAGCCCCCGCCACACCCGGAATCAAGGGCAAATCAAATTGTTTAGCCTCTTTGGCTAAATGCGGGGTGAGCCCCGGACTAATGGCAAAACGCGCACCGGCTTTTTGTGCCTCTTCTAAATGCTTAGGGTTTAAAATCGTGCCCGCTCCCACTAAGGCTTCCGGGACTTCCTGAGCGATCAGGCGAATTGATTCTAAAGCTTGCTCGGTGCGCAAGGTAATCTCTAAAATCTTAATCCCTCCAGCCACTAAGGCGCGCGCTAGAGGTACGGCATCTTTGGCATGCTCGATGACCATTACTGGGACAATGGGGCTTGTGGTTAAAACTTGGTGGCTATTCATGTTATCTCCTTTAAATTCTTTAAAATCCAAAGCTAGTTGCGCCACTTTCAGCACTGCTAGCCAATTGTCTAAAACCCCCAAAAAGTTCGCGCCCGCTCCCCACACTAGCGCGCTCAAAGGGCTGACTCTCTCTATTCTGCCACTCTTTGGGCTCAAGCACTTCTAAAATACCCTCTTTGGCATCTAAAAGTAGCAAATCGCCTTCTTGAATCTTGGCGATATGCCCTCCTAAAAGGGCTTCAGGGCTCACATGGATAGCTGCTGGGACTTTCCCAGATGCCCCGCTCATGCGCCCATCGGTGATCAAAGCCACCTTAAAGCCTTGATCTTGAAGCGTGCCTAAAATGGGTGTGAGTTTGTGCAATTCGGGCATGCCATTGGCACGGGGACCTTGATAGGGCAACACCGCAATAAAATCACGTTGTAGTTCTTGATTGTTAAAGCGATCAATCAAATCTTGCTGGGATTTGAACACTAGAGCAGGAGCTTGGATTTTGTAATGCTCAGGTTTGATAGCTGAAATCTTGATCACCGCGCGCCCGATATTGCCCTTCAAGACTTTCAAACCCCCATCGGGACTAAAGGGTTCTTTAACACCACGCACGATCTCTGTGTTGAGGCTCTCTTGAGTGCCCACTTGGTAGGTGAGTTTGCCCCCAATTAGAAAGGGGTTTTGTGTGTAGGGCTCTAACCCGATTCCCATAATCGTTTCACAATCCTCATGTAAAAGCCCCGCTTGAAGCAACTCGCGCACCACGAAAGCTAACCCCCCAGCAACTTCAAATTGATTGACATCGGCTTTTCCATTGGGGTAAATTTTAGTCAAAAGCGGGGTGATGCTAGAGATCGCATCAAAGTCATCCCAATTGAGGATAATGCCTGCCATTTTGGCGATGGCGATTAAGTGGATCGTGTGGTTGGTCGAACCGCCCGTTGCCATCAAACCCACCATCGCATTGACAATATTTTTTGCACTAATCATCTGTCCAATGGGCTTGGGGGTGTGTTGTGCCATGTGGGTTGCGGCTTGTTGGATCAAAGCCTTTCTTAGGGGGGTGTTGGGGTTAATAAAAGCCGAGTTGGGCAGGTGCAAGCCCATTAGCTCGACCATCATTTGGTTAGAATTAGCCGTTCCAT
Source organism: Helicobacter mehlei (assembly GCF_007280785.1). Classification (NCBI taxonomy): domain Bacteria; kingdom Pseudomonadati; phylum Campylobacterota; class Epsilonproteobacteria; order Campylobacterales; family Helicobacteraceae; genus Helicobacter; species Helicobacter mehlei. Next base: position 19,179 of record NZ_VKGC01000009.1, on the reverse strand, counting down.
AAAAGGTGCAAGTCCCCACAGAATGGTAAGACTGCATTTCGCTTTCTAACAAGTCTTGGCGTGAAACTTTACCTTGCGCGAAGAGTTCGCGGGCTTTGGATTTTTGGGCATTGGAGATTCCGCTAGTCATAGGACCCGAGGGAACAAAAATAGCCGGCAAATGCCCAAAACTCAATGCGCCCATCAAGAGCCCGGGCACGATTTTATCGCACACACCCAAATAAAACGCGCCATCAAAAACATTGTGGGAGAGCGCGGTCGCCGTGCTCATTGCAATCACATCACGCGAAAAAAGGCTTAATTCCATGCCCGCATAACCTTGTGTAATCCCATCACACATGGCGGGCACCCCCCCGGCAAACTGGGCGATCGCCCCATGTTCTGATAAAGTCTCTTTGAGAATATCGGGGTAGGTCTTAAAGGGCTGGTGGGCAGAGAGCATGTCATTGTAAGCGGAGATGATGGCAAAATTAGGCTTGTTGGTGTCTTTAATGGCATCTTTCAAGTGTTCGGGCAAACTGGCATAAGTGTGGGCGAGATTGGCACAGCCCAAATCCTTACGGGCAATTTTGCCACTATGCCCGGCGATGCGTTCTAAATACGCTTCCCGTGTGGGCTTGCTCCTTTCAATGATACTTTTTGTAATGTCCTCTAGGGTTTTTTTAGGCATGGTTGTCCTTATAATGATCGAATTACAGCTATAATTATGCTATCTTTTTTATTATAAAACCATAGCCCTAAAGGAGTCGCATGTTAGAATGCCATTTGATTTTACTAGGCGCAACAGGCGATCTAGCCATGCGTAAGATTTTCCCCGCCCTTTATTTGGCTCACCAAAGCAAGCTGTTAGCCCCGATTATTAGCGCAGTGGCGCGTAGCAAATTAGATAATGAGACCTTCCAAGATAATTTAACCAAAAAAGCCCAAGAATATATCCCAAATCTAGACCCACAAAGCTGGGGACTCTTTTGCCAAAACATCCGCTATCTTTCTATTGATCTCACCCAGCCCGATGATTTTAAACAACTCCAGCACCGCACACTCCCCAACACTTTAATCTATTTTTCCATCGCCCCAGAGTTTTTTGCGATGGCATGTGCGCATTTGGCACAGGTGGGCTTGAACGCCCCCGGGGTTAAGATTGTGCTAGAAAAACCTTTGGGGTCTGATTTGCAATCTTGTAAAGACATTTACGCTCAAATCTCTAAATATTACCAAGAAGATCAGATTTACCGCATCGATCACTATCTGGGCAAGCAGAGCGTGCAAAATCTTTTAGAACTTAGGGCCAAAAACCCAATCCTAGGTGCCCTGTGGAACAAAGAGCAGGTCGATCATGTCCAAATTAGCGTGCTGGAGACTTTGGGTGTGGAAAACCGCGGGGGCTTTTATGACACCGCGGGGGCTTTACGCGACATGCTCCAAAACCACATGCTCCAAATGTTAAGCCTAATCGCTGTACCCACCCTCAAAAACCCCAACGCCCAAGCACTTAGAGATGCTAAGCTAAGCGTGCTTAAAAGCCTCAAGCCCCTAGATTTTCAAGCTTTTGTTAAGCAAGTCGTGCGCGCCCAATACGGCTCTAGCGATGGGCTCAAGGGTTACACCCAAGAGTCCAATATTCCCGCTCAGAGCCAAACTGAGACTTTTGTTGCTCTAAAACTAGAGGTGCAATCGTCTATGTGGGCGGGCGTGCCTTTTTACTTGCGCACGGGCAAACGCATGGGCAGTTCCTTAGTGCAAATCGTGCTGGCTTTCAAAGGAGGCGGGGCACTGATCTTAAACTTACAGCCCCAGTACACCCTAGAACTGAACTTAAAGGGCGTGCCCCCCTTACAAGCACACTTGGATCAAGGCATGGATGCTTATGAAAAACTCATTTTGGAGGCTGTACGGGGTAATCCGGCCCTCTTTAGTCATCAAGACGAGTTGGAAGCCGCCTGGGCATGGGTCGATCCCATCTTAAAGGCATGGGAGCAAAACCAAGTGCCCCTATTCACCTACCCAGCCGGGAGTTTTGGTCCCAAAGTGGCTTTTGATCTCCTAGAATCTGAGGGACGTAGCTGGCACACGCCAAAGGATGGTTATGTTTGATTTTTTTGATTTGGGGTCATCTTTGGAGCGTTTTGGGGCTCAAGGTTGCCAATTCTTAGATGCCTTAGAGCAAGCCAACCCCTCTGGTGTCCATCTGGCCTTTTCAGGAGGCAAGAGCCCGATTCCATTTTTGGAGGTTTTAGCCGGGTTGCATGTGTGGAATCACTATATACTAAGCTTAGTCGATGATCGCATTGTTCCCTTTCATCATGGGGACAGCAACGCACGCTTGATCCAAGAGCATTTGATTGATCCAGTTTCTTTTAAATGGGGGATTGATGTCCCCTTTATGCCCTTTTTCACGCAGGCTAGCCTCCCCTATGAGGTAATTTTGCAACAAGCCCTAGATCACTATAAACAACCCCATTTGGCTGTGCTGGGCATGGGTCTAGATGGGCACACTGCCTCGCTTTTCCCCGATGCGCCCGAGTTTGAGCATGCCATTAGCACGACAGACCCCCTCGTACTCACCACCCCACAAAATGCACCCCACACGCGCATTAGTTTGAGTTTACATGCCCTAGAGAATTGCCAAGAGCTTTGGTTGCTGATTTCGGGCACACAAAAACGTGCTGTCTTTGAAGAGGCGGCTAAAAAGTTAGACTCCAAACTCCCTATTTCTCTAATCTTACATTCCAAAAAGGTGCTCTGCCATGTCTTCTACACTGCCTAATACTTATCCCCGCTTGCTGGCTGATATTGGTGGGACGAACGCGCGCTTTGGACTAGAAAGAACCTCAGGGGAAATCGATTCAGTTGAGGTCCTAGCTTGCCACGATCACCATAGCGTGGTGGATGCAATCAAGTGTTATTTAAACAAAGTGGGTAATCCGGCTGTGAAACTAGCTGCCTGTGCCATTGCTAACCCGGTCATTGGGGATTGGGTGCAGATGACTAACCACCACTGGGCGTTTTCAATTGAAACCACCCGCCAGGCTTTGGGGTTTGATACACTTTTATTCATTAATGATTTTGCCGCCCAAGCTTATGCGATCACACAATTAAACGATGATGAGTTGTTGCAAGTGGGGGGGACAGCCTGCGCGCTCCACGCACCTAAGTTGGTCATTGGACCGGGCACTGGGCTAGGAGTGAGTGCCCTCATTCCTTGCCACAATGGGCATTACATTGCCTTATCTGGAGAGGGGGGGCATGTGAGCTTTGCGCCCTTTGATGATACTGAAATCGCCATTTGGCAATATGCCAAGAAAAAATACGGGCATGTTTCAGCCGAGAGGCTTTTAAGCGGGGCGGGATTAGTGTTGATCCATGCTGCTTTAGCCGAACGCGAGGGGATCAAGACTCCCAAAATGAGCCCAGAGATGATTAGCGAGCAGGCTTTGGGCGGGAAATCGCCTCTATGCCGTCTTACCCTAGATATTTTTTGCACAATCTTGGGCACGGTGGCTTCTAACATGGCGTTGGTTTTGGGGGCGCGCGGGGGGGTGTATTTATGCGGAGGGATCATCCCCAGATTTATTGATTACTTTAAAACTTCACCCTTTAGGGTGCGTTTTGAAAATAAAGGGCGTTTTGATGCCTACTTGGCAGCCATTCCAGTTTATGTCGTCTTGGCCAAATACCCCGGTCTAGCCGGAGTTGCTATCGCCCTAGAAAACCATTTAAACAAAGAGTGAGCATGAGAGAACACTTAACTAAATTAAATGCCTTTAAACGCCTGCAAGAACATTTTAAGGCGATTCAAAACACCCACATGCGTGATATGTTTAAAGAAGATCCTGAGCGTGCCATGCGTTATTTTTTACAAGCTGGTCCTATCTCTTTGGATTATTCTAAAAACCGCATTAATGATGAAACTTTGCAATTATTGCAAGATTTGGCTAAGGAGTGCCAGTTATCTACCAAAATCAACGCCATGTTTGGGGGCGAAAAGATCAACACCACTGAGGAGCGCGCGGTTTTGCACACTGCTTTGCGCTATCAGGGTGAAGAGTCGATCATGGTAGAGGGGCAGGATGTCATGCCCGCTGTGCGTGAAGTGTTGGCACGCATGGAGAGTTTTAGCGATGCGGTGCGTTGTGGGGAGTGGCTAGGCTATACCAACCAAGTGATCACCGATGTGGTCAATATTGGGATTGGGGGGTCGGATTTGGGGGCTTTGATGGTGTGCAAGGCGTTAAGACGCTATGCTAGTCCCCGCTTGAACATGTATTTTGTTTCCAATGTCGATGGGACACAGATTCAAGGGGTTTTAGATAAGGTCCATCCAGAGACCACCCTTTTTATTGTCGCCTCTAAGACTTTTTCCACCCAAGAGACTCTTACCAATGCCCTCAGTGCACGGCAATGGTTTTTAGCCCACGCCCTAGATGAAGCCCATATCGCTAAACACTTTGTGGCGGTTTCGACCAACAAGCAAGCTGTTAAAGATTTTGGGATTGACACGCACAACATGTTTTCCTTTTGGAACTGGGTGGGGGGGCGTTATAGCTTGTGGTCAGCTATTGGGCTCTCCATCATGATCTATTTAGGCAAGCAGAATTTTAGAAACTTATTGCAGGGGGCATTTGAGATGGACAAGCATTTTAAAGAAGCCCCCTTTACGCATAACATGCCCGTAATTTTGGCTTTGCTGGGCGTGTGGTATGTCAATTTCTTTGATGCCGGAAGCCACTTAATTGCCCCCTACGATCAATATTTGCGCTATTTCCCACGCTTTATCCAGCAACTAGACATGGAAAGCAATGGCAAACGCACCACTTTAGGGGGGGAAGTGGTGGATTATGACACCGGTCCCATTATTTGGGGCGATTTGGGGATCAACTCCCAGCATGCCTTTTTCCAACTCCTCCACCAAGGTACGCACCTAACCCCCATTGACTTTATCGCCTCTTTGAGTAAGGAGGGACATTTGTCTGGACATCACGAGATATTACTCAGCAATCTTTTTGCCCAAGCCCAAGCCTTTATGAAAGGACGGGATTATAACCAAGCCTGCGATCAGCTCTTGCAAATGGGCATGGAAGAGCAAAAAGCGCGCAAGCTTGCTTCTCATCGTGTCTTCTCAGGCAACCGCCCTAGTAATGTGATCTTATTAGATGCGATCACGCCTAAGAGCATCGGGGCTTTGATCGCCCTTTATGAACATAAGATTTTTGTGCAAGGAATCATTTGGGATATTAACAGCTTTGATCAATGGGGCGTGGAGCTAGGCAAGGAGTTAGCTAAGGATATTTTAGCCCAATTACATGGCAGGCAAGCCCCCAGCACCCATGAAGATAGTTCTACACAACATTTAATTACACTTTATAAAACTTTTAATCAAGGAGTCTAATGCAAACCAAAAGTAATAATTTTGCTCTAGCAGCCCTAACAGCTTTATTTTTTGCTATGGGCTTTATCACCGTCCTAAACGATATTCTCATCCCACATCTCAAAAAAATTTTTGATCTCTCACACTTCCAAGCCTCTCTTGTGCAACTTTGTTTCTTTGGGGCTTATTTTATCACGGGGGGTTTTTTTGGCAAACTTTTAGAAAAGATCGGCTATCCAATCGGGGTGGTTTTGGGGTTTGTGCTCACCGCCATAGGGTGTCTTTTGTTTTACCCGGCTGCTTCGATGGCTTCCTATGCTATCTTTTTAGGCGCGCTTTTTATTTTGGCTAGCGGGGTGGTCTTGCTCCAAGCAGCGGGCAACCCCTTTGTAACCCTTTTGGCTCCGGGCAAGGAGGAGCGGACCTTAACTTTAGTGCAAGCTTTCAATTCTTTGGGCACTTTTATAGGACCTTATTTTGGCTCTATGCTCATTATCTCTAACACAACAGAGGTTGTGGATAAAGTCAAAGAAGCCCAGTCTGTGCAAGGCCCCTACTTGATGATTGCCGGAGCCTTGGTTGTTTTAGCCATTGTGGTTTATTGGTTGCGCTTGCCCGATGTGCGCGAACAAGCCCAAGAAGTGAGCGAACATAACCACGATGGCAAAAAAAGTGCCCTAGAGTATCCTCACTTTACGCTAGGGGCTTTTGCGATCTTCTTTTATGTGGGGGCTGAGGTTTCTATTGGTTCGTTTTTGGTTTTAACCATGTTTGAGGTCGCCCAAATTCCCGAAAAAACGGGGGCACAATATATCGCCTATTATTGGGGTGGGGCGATGGTGGGGCGTTTTATTGGGAGTGCGATCATGCAAAAAATCGCGCCCAACAAATGCTTGGCTTTCAATGCCATTATCAATGTGGTCTTGCTCTTTGTGGGGATCATCTTAGACGACAAGATCAGCATCTTTTTCCTAATTGCCATCGGGCTCTTCAACTCGATCATGTTCCCCACGATCTTTTCTCTGGCCACCAAAGGGCTAGGCAAATTCACCTCCCAAGCCTCTGGGATTATCTGCATGGCAATTGTGGGCGGTGCCCTGCTCCCTCCTTTGCAAGGTCTCATGGCCGATCATGTTGGGCTGATCCTCTCTTACATTGTGCCCATGCTGGGTTACTTCTACATCTTGTTCTTTGCCTTGCAAGGTTATAAGCGCATCAGACATATCTAGGCAGATAGCCCAAGCGGGCGTAAAGGCGTAAAATTGTGGTGTTAGTGGGTGGGGGATTTTCTAAAAGCCACAGAGGCTTGGATGATCTTTTCTTCGCTAATTTGTGAGGCATCGTATTTGACAATGATCACATTTTGCGTTTCATTGACATACCATTCTAAAATGCCCCCGACCATACCCTCTAAAGCCTGGAATTTTTCCCGCTCAAAAGCATCTAAGGGGAAATAGACATTTTTTTGCTGACCAGGGTTATTTAAAAAGAACACCAGCCCCAACCACAGCACGCACACCCCCACCACAATAAAGGCTGTTTTTTCCACGCCCAAAAGCTTATAGCCCACCCCGCCTAGCAATCCGCCCACAAAAGAGCCCGCATAGCCGTAAGTTACAAACAAGCCTAAAACCAAGCCTCTTTGGTGGGCTTTACACAATTTGCTGGCTAGAGATTGCATGATGGGCTCAAGCGTGCCAAACCCGGCAAAAAAGATCATAATTCCAGTGATAAAAAGCCAAGTGGTGGGCGAACTGGCATGCCGATCGGCTAGAGCCAAGCACAGATAAGCCACCAAAAACATCGCTACCCCGCTTAGCAAGACACCCTTAGCCTTGTTGAATTTTTCGGCAATGATGGACGCAGGTGCCATGCTCACCATCCCCAAGAGCGCGCCCAAACTATAAATTTCCCATAATGCCGACTTATCCATTTTAAAATCATGCACAATGGCTAGGGGGATCAGCACAAAAATTAAGGTCATCAAACATTTTTCAAAGAACGAACAAATATTGATAATGAAAATATCCTTGTCTTTGAGCGCATCGCTCATTCTGGGCTTTTCTTTGAGAGAATAGAAAATTTTAGGTGGGTTGGGGACTTTGAACGCCATTAAAAACATTGCAAACAAGCTGAGTAGTGCGGTGAGTAAAAAGAGCCATTCCTCGCCAAATTTAGCCGCTACACTAGGACCTATGACCATGCCAGCCGTGAAAGCCATAAAAATCCCTGCCCCCATGAATGCCATCGCTTTTGTGCGCTTCTCCTCCTCTACCACATCGGCGACCATTGCGCTTAAAACCCCCCCCATTGCCCCCATGCCCTGAATCAAACGCCCTAAAACTAGAGTATGGATATTGTGAGCCAAAAAGCAAATGAGCGATCCTAGCACAAACACCGCCAAGCACCACAGCACAACCGCCTTGCGGTTGTAGCGATCGCTTAAAACCCCAATGGGTGTTTGGAAGAGAATTTGCGTCAAATACGCTCCCCCCACAGCCAGACCCATCATTAAGGCATTAGCTTGGAAGTGTGCAGCATAGAGGGCAATCACGGGCAAGACAATAAAGAGTCCTAAAAACCGCAAGGAAGACACCAAGACAAAAGGCAAAACTTTAGCGAACATGCTAATCCTTAAAGACTTGTTGGCATGCATGTTTGTCATGCCCTAAAACACAATCGCGTTGGAGTTTTTCAAAGGCTTTGACCCGCTGTTCTTGTTCTTGGTGGGCTTGATTCATTTGGTAGGCATAGACTCCATAAAAAGCCACCCCTGCCACCAGAACGAATAACAAATCAGTCGGTTTGATTTTAGGGCAGAATTTGCACGCCATGTTCTGGATTCTTTTTGATTTGTGTTATAACACACTTTCATTTAACCTAGTATAATAAAACTAAAATTGTAGGAGAGCGCATGTTTTCTAAGATAGGCAGAGCGATCATTTCGTGTTTGGACTTCGTCACGAAGTATTTTAAAACCTTTGTCTTTTTAACTTTGGTGGCTTTTGTGTTGTTGAGCAACACCGATCACAAAGTGCAAGAACCTAATTTAGCCAAACTCTACCTCTATGGTCCTATTTTTGAGAGTGAGAGTTTTGCCGATCAGATTGCTAAGATCAAGCAAAACCCCAGCATTAAGGGCGTGTTGTTGATCATCGACTCTCCGGGGGGGAGCATTAGTGCCAGTGTGGAACTTAGCGACATGGTGGCGCATTTGGCTAAAAAAATGCCAGTGGTGGCTTATGTGCGTGGCGTGATGGCAAGCGGGAGCTATTATGCGGGCATGGTGGCTAATAAAATTTATGCTAACCGCGGGGCGTTGGTGGGCTCTATTGGGGTGATCTTTAGTGGCATGAACATTGCCCCCTTGATGGACAAACTCGGGATCAAGGCACAAGGCATGTCCAAAGGGGCTTATAAAGAGGTGGGGACCTTCACGCGCGCTTGGACTTCTCAAGAAAAGCAATACCTAGATGCCCTGCTAGACGAGCAATATGGTATGTTCGTGGGTGATGTGGCTAAGGCAAGGCATTTAAACCCTAAAGATGCGCCCAAATTTGCCGAGGGCAAGATTTTTAGTGCCAAACAGGCTCTAGAGCTCAAGTTAATCGATCATGTGGGGACCTATGAGGAGGCGGTAGTGGCTTTACAAGATTTAAGCGCGGTCAAAAAACCCGTTTGGTTGCAAAGAGATAAGCTAGAAATGTTAATGGATAAAGTGCTCAAATCCAGCACCCAAGCCCTCGTGCAAGTTTTGGGCTATCAGTTACACTAGAAACTATAAATATAGCGCAAATACATGGAGTATTGCCGTCTAAAGGTTTGGCTGAGGGTGTAATAGCCCTCACACGGACCATCACAAACGCCTTTCCCATTGGGGGTGAGGTATTTTTGTGCAACACCCTTGTAGTAAAGAAGAGGGATGGTGGGGATTTTGATCCCAAATTCAATGCCATGGTGTTCGATGAAATTGGCCCGAATCCCCACATTCACCAAAAATTGGAAATGCGTGGTAGTTACACGGCTGGTTAAAGGTCCGGTGGTAACAAGACTAGCGGTATTAATCTGTCCATTTGTGCCAACAGATACACTGGGGTCTGGAGTATAACCCGATGCACATGGGTTAACATTCGATGGATCAGGAACATAAGCACACTCACCGGGCACCGTGCCGATGAGATAACCCTGTTTAAGACGGCTGACTTTATTACTCGTCCAAGTGTTACCGGCAAATTGTGCGCCCAAAAAAAGCCCCACGCTGAGTTTGGGTTTGTTGATAATATTAAAGAGCATGTCTGTGCCCACGCCATAAGTATACATATCTACTTTGTCATTATTTTGAAAAAAGACACTCGTATAATTGGAGGCGGTAGCGTTAGAGAAATTGCTATGCCCGTAGTCAAAAAAGCCATAGTAGCGCAACCCAAACCAACGCTTTTTGCCAAAAAATTGTTTGTAACCGGCAATCACATTCAAGCCAAACATGGGTGCATTCCTGCCCGGGTTTTCCGCCCCCTGCAGAGTTTTGGCATTGTCGCTAGGCATCATCCCGGGGGTCCATTCTGCCTTACAATTACCCGGGTTACAATCATTAAGCCCGGTGTCTTTGAGCGTTCCATCAGGATTATAGGCACTGGGCGGTGGATTAGCTGCACTCAATGCCACTGTGCCTTGAGGCACTTGGAAGATTTGCCCGTTTTTCTCCCCCACAAGCTTTTTATCGGCTCGCCCGATTTCCAAACCAACCCCGATAAAACCCGCATTTTTTTCAGCTTGCAAGCCCAAAGGGAGAGCCAAAAGAAAAATTGCACCAGCTTTTTTTGCATTTTGGCTAAACAATAATATTTGTTGAGACTTTTTAGGCAACATGGCTCTTATCATTCCTTAGAAAAGTATTACAAGTTAAATATTTTTATTATAACAAAATATTTACTCCAAAATCAAGCGGACATGTTACAATCCACACTCTAATTTTTGTAAGGACATGGAAACGATGCAGGCCCTCTACCCCTATTTGCTCATCTCCCATCTTCTGTGCGCGATCATTTTTATCGGATATCTCTTTTTTGATGTGGTGATCTTCCCCAGTGTCAAAAGAATGTATGGGGAGGAGATCGCCCAAAAAGCCCAACAAGGCATCTCAACACGTGCCATTAAAATCATGCCCTTGTGTGTCCTGTGGCTCTTGCTCAGTGGTGGGATGATGTTAAGCGTGTATGTGGGGGGTGATAAGGGATTTTTGGAAACACCCTTCCAAAAGGTTTTGATGCTTAAAGTGTTGTTGGCATGCACGATTTTTGCGATGGTGGCTATCTCGTTGGCTTGCAAGTTTTTAAACAAAAAAAACCCCCTAGCCTCTGTAATCCACCATTTAGCTTTGCTACTGGGCTTGGGTATTGTAATCTGTGCCAAGTGGATGTGGTTTGCTTAAGCTAGCCATGTGCCCCATTTACACCGCTCTTCCCCCCCACTATCTTAAACTTGCCATTTGGCATGCCTTTTTGAGGCGTTAAACTAGCATTGGATACTCACTAAATGTTTTTAACGCACCCATAAGGAAAGAGAAATGGAAAAAGAAAAGGTTAAACCAGATCAACAGGGTTTGAGTCGGGATATCCATTTAGGGCAATTACTGATGATTGCTCTAGGCGGGACGATTGGGACTGGGTTATTTGTGGGCACGGGGGGCAACATTGCCAATGCCGGTCCTCTAGGGACTTTGATTGCCTATCTAGTCGGGGGTGTGATTGTCTATTCAATCATGCTATCTTTGGGCGAACTAGCCAGCGTTTATCCTAGCACGGGGAGTTTTGGGGATTATGCCGATCGTTTTATTGGACCGGCAACCGGTTACATGGTGTTTTGGATGTATTGGGTGGGTTGGATTGTCACCGTGGCAGTGGAATACTTTGCGGTGGGCGTGCTCATGCAACGCTGGGTTGATCCAAAAGTCGTCCCTATTGAGTATTGGGTGGGGGCTTGTGTGTTGCTGATATTCTTGCTCAATGTGTTTTCGGTGCGCATTTTTGCCCGGGGAGAATTTCTCCTAGCCTCAATCAAGGTTTTAGCGGTTTTTATTTTTATTATTTTAGGGATCGTGGGGATTTTCCACCAAGTCTATTTATACGGCTGGGAGAGTGTCTTGCATAATTTCTATATCAGCACCCCCGATCCACAAAATGGGCTAGAAGCAGGGGTTTTCCCCAAGGGAATCCATGCCGTCTTTGGTGCGATCTTGGGCGTGATTTTTGCCTACACGGGCACCGAGATCATAGGCGTAGCCGTGGGGGAGACTAAAAACCCCAGCGTGGTGATGCCAAAAGCCATTAGGGCAACCTTGTGGCGCATCGTGTTTTTCTTTTTGGGCTCCGTCTTTGTGATTGCGGTGTTTTTGCCTATGACAGATTCTAGCATTGTCAAAAGTCCCTTTGTGAGTGCTCTAGAGCGTATCCCTTTGCCCTTTTTTGGGACGGGAATTCCCTATGCTGCCGACATTATGAATTTTGTAATCATCACCGCCATTCTCTCCACAGCCAATTCGGGGATTTACGCTTCTAGCCGCATGGTCTATGGTTTAGCCCAAAAAAAAATGTTCCCTCCCATTTTTGCCAGACTCAACAAACAGGGCACGCCCATTTACGCAATGTATTTATCCATGGGCTTTACTTTGCTAATTATGTTTGGCAACGAATACGCTAGAAATGGCAAGATTAAAGAAATGATGGAAGCCCTGATCAACATCATTAGTTTTAGCGTGATCATTGTATGGATTAGCGTGAGCGTGGCACAATACAATTTTAGAAAGCAATTCTTGGCTTCGGGCAAATCCTTAGACGAACTCCCCTACCGCGCGCCCTTTTTACCCTTAATCCAAGTGATTGGCATTAGTGGGTCTTTAATTGGCGTTTTTGGGGCTTATATTGACCCCGAACAGCGCACGGGGGCTTATTTGACCATTGGGTATGGGATTTTGTGCTATGTGGGCTATTATTTGACTAAAGATCGTTGGAAAGACAAGCAAAATTCATGTTAATTTTTCATTTAAGCCCCTATTTTAAGATCAGGACATGCTAGAGTTTCTCTATATTAAAAACCCTCAATGTCCCGACTTGCCCCTGCACGATCACATTGAGGTTTTAGACAGGGTGGATTCAAGCCTAGAATGCGTGGTTTCTAATGTGCCCTTGCAGGGGGCTAAGAGGGTGGGTAGGGAGATCAATTTTTTGCTAGAAAATAGCGCCCAAAGCCCCCTAGAACTCGCCCAAAGCCTCTCTTTACTCTATGAAGTCCACGGCCTGCAATTTGATTTTGACTCCACCAAGCACACCCCCACGCCGGAGGGCACTTTTAGCGAATTCTTTAGCTATAACAAGGAGATTTGCCAATACCACCAACGGCGCGTAGAGTGTTGTGGCAAATGCAGCGAAGTTTGCCCCACTCAAGCGATCACTAAATTAGACCCCCAAATCGCTCTAGATCAAGGCTTAGAGTGTGAAGACAACCGCCATTTGCTCATCAAGCACCAAGCTTGTATTGATTGTGGTCAGTGTATTAGTGTGTGTCCTAGTGGGAGTTTGAGTTATGCTAGTTTTAGCTTGGAGTGCATGCAGGAGGTGGCTAAACTCTATAGGGGTTATATCCCCCTGCTCTTAGATCACAGGGCAGATTTACCCCTCACTCCCCTTAAAAAGGAGGTTTTGCCCCTCTGTGTCAATCTGAATATCTTAGAACAAGTCGCCCTGCTCACGCTATTACAAGAGAGTGGGAGTCAAATTGTACTCTATGCTCCCCAAGATTTGGGCGTGGGCACTTTGGAGAGCATCGCCCTGCTCAATGGCATTTACGCCCAACTCTACCAAGAAGAAGCGATCTTGCTAGCTAGCGATCTTGCTAGCTTACAAGCGTGCTTGCAGCGCGCCAAGTGTTTAGAATCCACCCACTTCACCCCCCCCACTATCCCCGCACGCACCAAACGCGATCTATTCGCCCAACGCCTCCAGCACGCCATAGGGCAGGGGGATTATGGGCGCGTGCCCTCAGCGAGTTTTATCCGCTATGGGCACATAGAGATCAACTCTAATTGCACCCTCTGTCTCTCTTGTGTGGGAGCGTGCAATACCAATGCCTTGAGCATTGATGGCAATACCTACACCCTTTTGTTTAACCCCAGTCTGTGCACCACATGCGGGTATTGCGAGGCGACCTGCCCTGAAAAAGATTGTTTGCATTTAGAGCGCGATGGGATCGCGCTAAACCCCTCTTACTCCACGCCCAAAATCATGGCGCAAGATAGCTTGTTTGGCTGTAAAATGTGTGGCAAGCCCATTGGGACCACTAAGAGCGTGCAAAAGATCGCCCAAATGATGATCCCTAGATTTCAAGGCGATGCGCGCAGAATCGCCACTCTATACGCCTGCCCAGATTGCAAGGTCAAGATCATGCTAGAAGACATGCTAGACATCAACTCCATTTTCAAATGACATCTATAGACCCTAATCTCATTTACGCGCGCGCGATCTACTACCGCCTATGGCATTACATGGTGGTGTTTGTGCACACGCAAGGCGTGTTTAGCGAATTAAAAGCCCTAGTGGCGCATTTAAAAAACTTCCCCTTTGATGTGAGTAGCGCGCAGGCGTGGCAGGAGTTTGACACTTTTTTAGCGCAGGGCTTGCAAGCCTTTGAGGCGGAGCAAAACGCCGTGTTGTTTGCCCCTGGGGAGGTGTTTGTGCCCTTAAGCGCGTCCTACTATCTAGAAGGCCAAGACAATGGCAAGAAACGCCTAGAAGCCATCGCGCTTTTAAAGCAATCAGGCTTACACATAGAGAGTTACACAATCACTAGCCCCATTGCTGAAGACGATTTAGCTTTTTTAACTCTGATGATGAACGCGTTTTTACAGCAACTCTTAGAGGATCAGGGCTTTTTTAGCCTGCATGAAAAACTCTTTAAGGATTTCTTCCATCTCTTCAGCGATGCCTTTTTGGAGGCTATCAGCACGCATAAAAAAAGCGTGTGTTATCAAAGCTTCGCTATAATCTTAGGTGCATTTATCCAACACGAGAGGTTGTTTTTCAACCTGGCTTAGGAGGTTGTCATGGAGAATAGAAGAGAGGCGTTAAAGAAGTTAGGCGCACTGGGCGTGGGGGCTCTAGCAGGGCAGAGCTTGCTAGCCACCATGCCCGAGAGGCACTTCCCCAACACGGATAAGGGTAGCAATGGCGTAGTGGTGGGCAAGAGCAATAAAAAGGAAATTCTCTACCATAAAACCCCCGCTTGGGAGATTTTCTATAAAAGTGTGTGGTAGTTTGAGAAAGGAAGTAACATGGGAAAATTAAGTCGGCGTTCCTTTTTGAAAATGGGTGCAATTGGGGCAGGGGCAGGGGCAAGCTTAGCCTTTGCCAGCACCAAAGCGAGTAAAAAAGAGAGTGTGATCGACCCCAATGAGGGGGTTAAAAGAGTTAAAACCATTTGTAGCATCTGTTCGGCAGGCTGTGGAATCATCGCCGAGGTCAAAGACGGGGTGTGGATTCGCCAAGATGTTGCCCAAGATCACCCCATCAGCGCGGGTAGCCACTGCTGTAAGGGCGTGGATCAAATTGACTTAGTCAAATCTAAAATGCGCCTCAAATACCCGCTCAAACGCGAGGGCGGGCAGTGGAAGCGCATCAGCTACGAGCAAGCCATCGATGAAATCAGCGCAAAAATGCTCAAAATGCGCGAAAAATACGGCCCAGATAGCATGATGTTTATGGGGAGTGCTAAAATGAACTCCCAGCAAGCCTATTATTGGCGCAAATTTGCCGCCTTTTATGGGACGAATAATATCGATCATGTAGCCCGCATTTGACACAGCACCACAGTCGCCGGTGTGGCGAATACATGGGGTTATGGTGCGATGACAAACCATTTCGGGGACATTGTCGGGCATTCTAAAGCGATCTTGATGATCGGGCTTAATACAGCCGTGAGTAATCCGATCGGCTTTAAGCACTTCTTGCAGGCCAAGGATCGCAATAACGCTAAACTCATCGTCATCGATCCGGTCTTTACCAAGAGCGCGGCTAAGGCGGACATCTATGTGCGGATTCGCTCGGGCACGGACATTGCCTTTATCTATGGCATGTTGCACTTGATCTTTAAGCATGGTTGGGAGGATAAAGAGGTCATTAGAACCCAATCCTTTGGGATCGAGGAGATCAAAAAAGAAGCCTTGAAATACACGCCCGAAGTGGTGGAAGACATCACGGGTGTGCCGGCCAGCTTACTCATTCAAACTACCCGCGTTTTTGCAACAGCTAAGCCGGCCACGCTGGCGTGGGCTTTAGGGATCACACAGCATAGCGTAGGCAGTGGAAACACGCGCATGCTGTCTATTTTGCAATTAGTGCTCGGCAACATGGGCAAAAAGGGCGGGGGTTGTAATATTGTGCGTGGGCATGACAATGTGCAAGGTTCTACGGATATGTGCTGTTTGGCAGATAATTTGCCCGGTTATTATGGCCTGAGTGAAGCTAGTTGGCGTTATTATGCCAAGTGCTGGGGGGTGAGCTTTGAGAGTTTGCAAAAACGCTTTTTTGCCCCCGAATGGATGCACAAAAAAGGCTTTAGCATCTCACTTTGGCATGAGGGCGTGTTACAAGAATCTAAAACCCACTCCAACGCCCCCATTAAGGGGCTTTGGGTGCAGGGCAATGGGGTTTCCTCCCTAGCGCACAATGTCAAAATGGCAGAGGCGATTGAAAAGCTGGATTTAATGGTGATCGCCGAACCCTTTTTAAACGAGGCGGCGATCCTCACAGAAAAACCCGATGGGGTGTATGTCTTGCCCATCGCAACCCAGTTTGAGTGCGAGGGGATCGTGGTCGCCACAAACCGCGCCGCCCAGTGGCGATCCCAAGTGGTCAAGCCCCTCTATGAAGCCAAGCAAGACCATGAATTGATGTTTGAAATGGCCAAGAAGTTTGGCTTTTATGAAGAATACACCAAAGCCCTACTCTGTGATTTTGATAAAAACGGGGATTTGGTGCAGGTGAGAAAGAACTTTAGCTGGCCCGAAGACGCCACCCGTGAGATCGCGCGCACGGTTAAGGTGATAGGGCTTGGGGGCTGGACACCTGAACGGCTCAAAGCCCAGCAAGAAAATTGGCACATGTTTGATTACATCACCCAAGAGGGCTATGGTCCTATGAAAGGGCAGTATTATGGCTTGCCATGGCCAGCTTGGACAGAAAAACACCCCGGCACGCCCATTTTATACGACATTAGCACCCCCACCAAAGAGGGGGGCATGGGCTTTAGGGCGCGCTTTGGGGAAGAGTATAAGGGGCAGGATTTGTTAGCCGATAAGAGTGTTACGATCAAGGGCTCGGCGATCAAGGGGGGGTACCCTGAGATCACTAAGGCTAATATTGAAAAGGTGTTAGGGATCAAGCTCACAGATCACGAAAAGGCGATCATGGGGGATAACTGGAAAGTCGATACCAGCGGGCTTATCCAAAAGAAATGCGATGAAAAGGGCGTTTGTGTCTATGGGAATGCGCGTGCGCGCGCCATTGTGTGGAACTTCATCGATCAAATCCCCTTGCACCGCGAACCCTTGCACTCCCCGCGTCCGGATTTAGTGCAAAAATACCCCGCCATTAAAGACCAAGTGAATAACTTTAGGGTGGATGTGCGCTATGCCAGCGAGCAAAACAAACAAGAGTGGGCTAAAGAATTCCCCATTGTGATCGCTTCTATGCGCTTGGTGAATTTGAGCGGGGCGGGCATGTTGGAGCGCACCAGCAAGTATCTATCCCACATCACGCCCGAGATGTTTTGCCACATCCACCCCGATTTGGCACTCAACCACGGAATTAAAGATGGGGAAATGATGTGGGTGCATTCGCCCGAGGGGACTAAAATTAAGGTCAAGGCAATCTTTAGCCACTCCGTAACCCCCGATCGCATTTGCATGCCCTATAGCTTTGCGGGGGTGTTGCAGGGCGTGGATTTGAGTCATCGCTACCCTGAGGGCACCAAGCCCTACACCACTGGGGAAAGCTCGAACACAATCACCAATTACGGCTTTGATCCGGTCACCCAAATCCCTGAGTTTAACGCCGGCTTGTGCCGCATTGAAAAGGCTTAACATGGCAAACTTAGAACCTGCTAAACAAATCCCCAATGCCAATCGCATGAAGTTTTATTGCGATGACAACCGCTGTATTAGTTGTTTTGCCTGCTCTGTGGCGTGTTCGCACTCCAACGATTTAGAAGTGGGCTTGAATCGGCGCAAGGTCATTACCCTTTATGAGGGCGTGGAGGGCAAGGAAAAGTCTATCTCGATCGCCTGCCAACATTGCACAGACGCGCCCTGCGCGCAGGTTTGCCCCGTAGATTGTTTTTACATCCGTGAGGATGGGATCGTCTTGCACGATAAAGAAACCTGTATTGGGTGTGGGTATTGCCTGTATGCCTGTCCCTTTGGCGCGCCCCAATTCCCCAGAGATGGGGCGTTTGGCGTGCGTGGCGTGATGGACAAATGCACCATGTGTGCGGGCGGTCCTGCACCCACCCACTCACAAAAAGAGATGGAATTATACGGGGTCAATCGCATCGCCAGCGGGCAAGTGCCCATGTGTGCGGCGACTTGCTCGACTAATGCCCTCTTGGTGGGCGATGCGCTGAGTATCGCCGATATTTATAGACGGCGTGTCATGGCCAAATATGCCAACGCCCAAGATTTTAAAACCAAAGCCACGCACCAAGTCGAGGGCGCAACGCCTTAAGGGGGATTGATGAAACATTTTCTCACTTTAGCGGGCTTGAGTGCCATTCTAAACGCTCAAAGCACCCCCCTAGATCAAGAACGCATTTTAGGCATTCTGCCCTATGGACAGAGAGACACGACCAAGCTAGGCGAACTTTGGACGCTTTGGCAGGGGCATTATTTTTTATGGCTCTTTTTAGCCGTGGTGCTAGGTGTGGGCTTTGGCTTTTTAATGCACTATCTTGTCATTGGCCCTAAACAATTCAAGCACAGTGGCCAAAAAATCCCTTTTTTTAGCTTGTTTAACCGCATCATCCACTGGATAGCAGGGGTCAGTTTTATTTTGCTTGTGCCCACCGGACTGATTATGATCTTTGGGGATTTCTTTGGGGGCGGGGCGTTTGTGCGCTTTTGTAGAGTTGCGCATAGCGTGGGTTGCGTGGTGTTCATGGTGGCGGTGTTGCCTATGCTCTTCATGTGGCTTAAAGACATGTTCTTTAGACTGGCAGACATCAAATGGCTGGTGATCATGGGGGGCTATCTCTCCAAAGAGAAAAAACCCGTGCCCGCTTATAAATTTAACGCCGGGCAGAAGATGTGGTTTTGGATTGCCACTTTGGGGGGGTTAGTGATGATTGCTAGTGGGGGGATCTTATATTTCAATACGGAGGATTTAAGCACCATTGCTAACTTTTTTGGGCTTTACCAAATTTCTTTGTTGCGCCTAAGCGCATTGGCGCATAATTTCTTAGGACTGGTGCTGGTGGGCTTTTTTATCGTGCATATTTACATGTCCTTGTTTGCGATCAAGGGGTCTTTGCAATCCATGGTTGATGGGAACAAAGAGGAAGAGGAAGTCAAGGTTTTGCACAGCTTGTACTACCAAGAACAGATGAGAGTCTAAGACTTCTAACCCGTTTATGCTAAAATGGGGCCTCATCTTAAAAAACTTTAAAAAAATCGCCAGCCAGAAGTGTATTAAAAGAAGACCTAAGCTGTGCAAAAGGAAACTAAGGAATGGCACCAAAATTCAGTGTCCTTGCAGGGGTGCTTGCTG
>NZ_VKGC01000091.1:0-200 GCF_007280785.1 Helicobacter mehlei | reverse complement strand
ATATTAGCACAGCCATGCTGGTGCTAGCCTTATATCCCCATAGCTAAAGCTAGGGGCTTTACGGCGTGGCTGGTAAGGGCTAAAAATGCGCCACAGCGTAAAGCCCTTTTAAAAAAGCAATTAAAAACCCTACCATCTGCGCGCTAAAGCCCACAAGCTTAAAGCTAAGCGGAGAGTTGCCGCACACTCTTAAATATCAC
>NZ_VKGC01000090.1:0-204 GCF_007280785.1 Helicobacter mehlei | reverse complement strand
ATCTTACACCACTCTAGTTGGGCAAACTTGCGCCACTTTGGTTTTATCATCTTGGTGGGCATAAGGATTAAATGCTAGCGTGTTTGCTAGTTTTCACCCACTTAAATGCTAGAATGGGGAAAGTAACCCTAATGGGAAGGAGGCTTGTGGAAAATGGCAACCTACAAAAACCGCGCTGAGATACGGGCGTATTTTGAGACCCAC
>NZ_VKGC01000089.1:0-216 GCF_007280785.1 Helicobacter mehlei | reverse complement strand
TTGCGTTTTGCCAAAGTTAAAGCGGTTTAAAAATCCGAAGGTTTAAAGACCGAAGCGGTTTTAAAAAAGCTTAAACTCCAAGCGCAACGATCTTTGACATCCAAGCAAGAGAGTCTTGTAGCCAAATTTGTTTTTTGATTTTTGTTTTGGCTTTAAGGACTCTAGTTTTGACACAACTTGTCTAATAGAGTAATCTTGAGCCAGTTTGGGATTTAA
>NZ_VKGC01000088.1:0-217 GCF_007280785.1 Helicobacter mehlei | reverse complement strand
CACAGCCCCACGCTCTGTATTGTTTAAGTAATTACCCAAATCTTTTTTCTCACTCATCACTTCTCCTTAAAAAAATATTCATTCCCCAACCACTTTCCAAATCCCCAAACCCAAAACCCCATATTTCTCGCCTTGAGAAATTGAGAAATTGAGAAATTGAGAAATTGAGAAATTGAGAAATTGAGAAATTGAGAAATTGAGAAATTGAGAAATTGAG
>NZ_VKGC01000087.1:0-225 GCF_007280785.1 Helicobacter mehlei | reverse complement strand
ATATTAATGCTTGCATTCAAATCTCTATCCAAAGAAAAACCACAAGAGGGGTAATGAAAAACCCTATCTTTTAGACTTAAATCCTCTTTGAGTGCCCCACAGCTAGAGCAAATCTTAGAGCTGGGATAGAATCTATCAATCTTAACCACTTGGGTTTTTCTCTCCAAGATAGCCACAAACTCACCAAAGCCAAATCGTTAATCTTGCGCCCCCAAAGTTTAACCA
>NZ_VKGC01000086.1:0-228 GCF_007280785.1 Helicobacter mehlei | reverse complement strand
TTTACCCTTTTGCGGTGTATAATGAGCTTAAGCCCAAACCCGCTAAATTTTAGGTAAAATACCCGTGTAGAAGTTTTACCATGCTTTTTCATGGCAAAACCTCCATGTAATTAGGTGTTGCCCCCATTTGGGGGCATTTTATTTTACCCTCTAAGCCCTTAAACCCCCCACTCTGTTTTTAACCATATCCAAAATTCAAATTACCCCTCTAACCAAGTGCCCACCATA
>NZ_VKGC01000085.1:0-233 GCF_007280785.1 Helicobacter mehlei | reverse complement strand
CGGAGCAGATTGAAAATGCGGCGGAAATTGCGCTGGAACATCACCTTGGCATGACATGCGATCCGATTGCCGGGCTGGTTCAGGTGCCGTGCATCGAGCGCAATGCGCTTGGTGCGGTCAAGGCCGTTACGGCTGCTTCTCTTGCGGTCAAGGGGGATGGCAAGCATTTCGTGCCTCTTGATGCCTGCATTGAAACAATGCGCCAGACCGGACACGATATGAGCGAGCGTTAC
>NZ_VKGC01000008.1:0-61623 GCF_007280785.1 Helicobacter mehlei | reverse complement strand
CTGTATTTAGACCCTAAGAACAAACTCCAAGCACTTCGATCTAAAAATGCCCTTTGTTTGGCGTTGCAAGAACATTTAGAAAGGACTTTTTAAATGCGCTTAATTTTGGTGACTTTATTGCTTGTGGGCTTCATCCACGCATCGCCTGCCAAATGGCTTTCACAAATGGAAGTTTTACAAGCTAAGGTGTTGGAGCGCTACGCCATCTCTAGCGATGTGCTCTCTAGGCACGGATCACGGGGTTTAGAGGAAGAGCCTTTGAAGAGCTCTTTAGAGCAAAAAGCCCAAGAAATCCGCCAGCTAGCCCAAAATTTCATCCAAGAAATGCCCCTTTTAAAGGCTTTGAAACCTAATAAAACCCTCAAGATTTTAAGCCAAGCCCAGCTTTTAGAGTTGCTTAATAGCTCTATGCCAAAAGCCAGAAACAAGGCGGGTAAATACCAAGCCCTCAATAGCCCCCAAGCTAATCTAGCCTTGTTTTTGTCCCTGCTAGAAATCTATAAGCCCTTAGTGGCGTTGCAAGAACAAGGCGTGCATGTTTTAGAGGATTGGCAACATTTACCCCAAAAGCCCAAACCCCAAGATGATTTAGTTATGGAGCTTGCCTTTAAAGTCAATATACTCCGGAACCTAGGCAAGCAAACCATACAAGTGCCCCAATCTCAATTCGTGGCTTATGGACTTAGCGCAGAGTTGTGGGATCATCCTAATAAATTGCAAACATACGCCCCCCACGATCCCAAGCTAGACACTTCTTTAAAGCAAGTCCTAGCTTACCAGTTATCCCGATCTTGGAGCGATATTCAAGATTGGGGCTTTTATATCGATCAGGTCTTTGATGTGGATCGACCAAAAACACCTCAAAAACCCTTAAAATTATCTGCCATTGTGCAAAGACCTAGTGTGTGCTTTCTAGGCGCACTCCTAGACCCTTTGTCCCAACAAACCTGTCTTAATGCGCTTAAAAAGCCTCCAGCCAATCTCTATCACAACCTAAAAAGCTACTTGACAACCCAACGCCTTTTAAATGTGGAGAATACTCCTTGTATGTATTTAAATCTGCAGGACAAGCTCCAAATCTTTAAATCTGACAACGCAACCTGTTTGGTGTTGCAAAAACATTTGGAAAAAGGACTTAAATGATTCGCCTATTCCTCTTGGCTCTTTTGCTCTTAAATCTGCAAGCTAAAGAAGATGTATTGACCATCATGATTCAAATAGACAACCCCAAAGAATCCCAAGATACCCAGGAATTTTTCAAGGCGTTTAAGGCACTCCATACTTACATGCAAAAATCCTCTGTCAAGATAGACGATGACATAGACGACCCCAATAACCCAAATAACCCAGATACAGCATACCTACCCGCTTTGACTTGGGCGATGCGGCATTACACCGATGCCTCTATTCCCCTAGCTAAAGCTGTGGCTAAGCAAGTCCCCTTGTTTAAAGAGTTTAAACCCAAAAATGCAAGAGAGGAGCTTTTTTTAGCCCATGTGAGGGATATGGCCATGTTTAACGCCCTAGACCTCATAGTAGTAGATTTGCTTGAAAAAAAGGAGACATTTATTGCCCGCGAATTTTTACATATCAACGCATGGCTCTATGCCCCGCTTTTCAATGCCCACAAGCTAGGGCTAGATGTGATCGCCTATCTTAAACAACTCCATCGTCTCTTTTCTAAAAATACGGATTTGCGCCGTATAAACAATATCCGTGATTTTAATCGAGCAAGGATATATGAAGCAGACAGAAAAAACATTGTCCCCCATAAGCCTTTTAGAAAACACTTAGCCCAAGATATGCATGAAGCGCATATCCCCATGCAAATCTTTGCCCACCATGCAGACTATAGTTATTGGGTTGCGCTCGTTTTGGACAACCTTTTTGATGGGGGGATAGCTTGGGACCGGGTATCTGACACTTGTGTATTTAGGCGCACATTTTGGGATTTCATGGATAAAAACGCCCAGCGCATAGACCCCGAACATCTCTTTGATCTCTACACAGCACGGGTGATCCCTCTAGAGCGCAACGCCCCTTTTTACGATCTCTTAAGAAATGACGACCCCAAGATTTTAAAAGACACGCTCAAAGCCCACCCCACCATGTGTTTAAGCCCTAAATATTTAAGTGTAAAATCCCAGCAAACCTGCCAACAACTCTTTCAAGCCAAAACTTACAACTCTAAAGATATTCAAGAACAATTACACCTTGTGCGCCTTGTCTCCATTGATGAGAGCCCATGCGTGTATCTCAATTCCAGCGACAAGCTCCAGCTATTTAAAACCACCAACCCCCTATGTTTAGCCTTACAAACCAACCTACAAAAGGATTTACAATGATCCGCCTCCTGCTCTTAGCTCTCATAGGACTCAATTTACACGCCACAGAGTCGCCACAATCCCCAAACGCCCCCTTTTTAAAGGCGGCCACAAGTTTGTATGATTCGCTCGTAAATGCCCATAACAGTGCTCTGCAAGTTGCCCTTAAAGCGGAGTGTGATCCAAGCAAAATGGATCGATCCTTTATGACCCCACAAGTCGTAGCACGGCGTTACAAAACATGGATGAATCTAGCGATTGAAATGATCGACCATGTGCCCTTTATGCAACGCCTAAAAAGTCTCCCGCTTTACCCGCAAATTCGGGGCTTTGAAGCCTTGCACGCCTTTGCGATGGTGCGTGCTAAGATTACTGAAGTGGGTTGTGATGACGCACTATACAATGGCGCACCGCCTATCAAGCCCCTTGAAGCCCAAAAACTCTTCAACGCCTTGCAAGACAACCTCAAATTTTTCTACTCCCTTTTAATCAATATCTCCAAACAGGGCTTAGGCCTAGAATCTTTCTTAAACCATTTAATTTGGTTTGGCTCTTCTTTTGATTACCAAAACACCCTGACCTACCACCTAAACTTCTCCTCAAAGGACTATAACACCAACTTCAAAGCCGTAGAAGACATGGTAGCCAAAGGCTCTTCGCCCACTATATTGCACCTTAAAACTCTAATGGCGGGTTTAGATAATTTCTTATTTGATAATGGCGATTATGATATTGCCTCGCAAGAAAAAAGAGCCTACTACAAACAGCTCCAAACCATTTTAGGCGTGAGCCTGTATGACATGCAACTTTTGAAAGATTATTATGCTTACCGCTTTGACATATGGCTAAAAGGTGTCCGCACGCTTAGCCCCTCTCAACCCCCCGCCCCTTTGGATCGCGTGGGTTTCTATGCATGTCTTAAGGACTCTACAACAGACACCCTAGCATGCCAAGCCTTATTGAAGAATCCCGATATGGATTTTTACAATTACTTCCGGCGTGTCCGCCTCATCACCTTTGGGGATGAGCCCTGCCTCTATCTCACCCCCCAAAACACGCTCCAAAATTTCCCCTCCAAAGACCCCCTTTGTAAAACCCTACAGGCAAACCCGCCCCAAATGGGCGTAGTCGTGCCCTCTAATGTGGCTAAAGCCTTTCAAGAGGCACAAGATGCCTTGATCCACATGATCAATGAAGCCCCCCATGACCTCAAGCCCTTTAAAGACCGCCTGCAAGCCATTTTGCAAGCCACGCCCCTAGCCGCCCTGCAAGGCCCTAAATGGCACCATGTGCTTGATTACGAACGCCTCCATCTTTTAGCTCTTTTGAGCGGTTCTTTGAACTTTACAGATTTTGACACGGATACATACTATTCTGGATCCGCTTCCGCCCCCATGTTGGCTTATAATTACCTCCACAGGATTGATTTCTTCTACACCCCCTTAATCAAAGCCGTGCAACTTGGCTTAGACCCTAGCGCGTATTTACACAATCTCAAACAATCCGCCCCACACAGCAACTACCCATGCACAAAAGACGATTCTTGCACACGCCCTAAGAATACCCCCAAGAGCCCATGGCTTGAAGATTTTAGAAGCGCCAAATCAGGCACTTTCCTTGTAAATAGGTATAAGTTTAATTTTTCTTTTGAAGATCTTATCTATGTAAAATGGGGTGCTCCCGCATGGGATGAAAAGCGGGGGTATTTATTTTATGGGGATTTAGCCAAATGGTGGACTCCCAAAGAGGCCCCGCTATGGGATTTGCATTATAAAAAACGCATTGAGGCGTTTTTCACCAACCAAGACATTTACACAGACACGCTATTACACCCCGAAAAAGTCTCTGCCGATCGCTTGCGCACACACCCCACCGCCTGTTTGCAACCCCAGTATTTAAACAAGGAAGCTAAGGCAACTTGCTTGCAAATTTTTCAACAACACACCTACGACCCCAAACCCTTGCAAAAGTATTTAAAATCCTTGCGTTTAATCTCCATTGACAACGCCCCATGCGTGTATCTCAACTCTCAAGACAAACTCCAAGCGTTTAAATCTGATAAGACGATCTGTTTGGCGTTGCAAAAGAATTTAACAAAGGAATAAAAATGATCCGCTTGCTTCTCTTAGCCCTCTTGCTCTTAAATCTGCAGGCTAAAGAAAATGTATTGACCATCATGATTCCCATGGACAAACCCCAAGAATCCAAAAACGCCCCCTTTTTCAAGGCATTTAAAGCCCTCCATGACTACATGGATGAAGGCAATCAAAAAGCCGTAGGTGACCCTGATGCAGATGAGAGATGGGACTACATGAGCATTGCGTGGGGCATTTCAGAGTACATTGAAGGCGTGATCCCCCTAGCCCAAACAGCGGTCCAACAAATGCCCTTAATCCAAGAGTTTAAGCCCAAGAATAAAGCAGAAAGGCGGTTTTTGGCGCATTTGAAACAGCGAGAGATGTTGCGCGCGCTAGATAGTATCGGGGTGTATAATGCCTATGCTAATCACCCTAAAAGTGCCACACTCGCTAAAGTCTTCTTAGACACCGCCAATTTCCTCTATGCCCCACTTTTCAATGCCCAAAGGGCAGGGCTAGATATGATGAGCTACTTAAACCAGCTCCAGCATATCTTGGTCGCTCAAAAACAATGCCACCCCGCCCCCTTTGCCCCCAATGATTATTGCAATGATAGCAGCACTTGTGCGGGCTGTGCTCATGACATCATTGCAACCGCCTATGATGAAAACATTTCTAACGATAAACTCTTACAACAACTGCATACAGACATCAAAAACATGGCCGATGCTTATGGATTTTTCCAACAAAAGATCCATTCGCGCAGTTTGTGGGAACGCCTAACGCTCGCACACATCTTAGGTGATGATAAAGATTTAATCGTCGATGGCAAGCAAGAAGATGTTCCACCCTCCTATTATGTGGATGATGATTCTTATCAAGAGATGTTGCACAAATACCCAAAACGCATAGACCCTAGCCACCTCTCTACCCTCTATCTAGCCCGTCTCCTTGTGCTAAGCTACAACGCCCCCTTCTACACACATTTACAAAACAACCCCACCTCCATTCTAAAAGACCACCCCACCATGTGTTTAAGCCCTAAGTATTTAAGCCCCAAATCCCAGCAAACTTGCCTACAACTCTTTAAAGCCCAAACCTACAACACGAAGGACATTCAAGAGCAATTACACCTTGTGCGCCTGGTCTCCATTGATGATAGCCCTTGTGTGTATTTAGACCCTAAGGACAAGCTCCAAATCTTTAAGTCTAATAATGCAATCTGTGTGGCGTTACAAAAACACTTGACAAAGGAGCAAAAATGATCCGCTTGATCCTCTTAGCTCTCCTAGTCTTAAATCTACAGGCTAAAGAGTCCTCAAGTCATAAAGATACCCCCTTTTTCAAGGCGGCTACAAGTTTGTATGACTCGCTACTCAAAGCCCATAACAGCGCCCTACAAGCCGCCCTAAAAGCCCAGTGTGCGCCTAACGACATGGATCGCGTTGTGATCGCCCCCGAAGTGGTCGCACAGCATTACAAAGAATGGCTCACCCTAGCTGCTGCAATGATCGACCATGTGCCTTTTATGACCCGTTTAAAAAGCCTCCCGCTTTATCACCAAATCAGGGGTTTTGAGACTTTGCACGCCTTTGGCTTGGTGCGCGCTAAGATTAGTGGTAAAATGGATTGTAAAAAGGCACTCAAGCACGGCATACCCCCTTTAAAGCCCCTACAAGCGAAACAACTCTTAGATGACCTGCAACACAACCTAGAGTTTTACTACCCCTTGCTACTCAACGCCTCCAAGCAAGGCCTGCCCTTAGAGTCCTTTTTAGATAACTTAAATTGGGACTTTAGCTTCACATTCAGCGCAAAAGACTACCAAAGAACCCTATTAAACCGACTCCGCTTTGACTCTAAGGATGATGATCACAATCTCAAAACCCTAAAAGGTATGCTAAGTAAAGGCAACTCCCCCACTATCTTGCGCCTCAAAACACTAAAAGCGGGGGCGGATAATTTCTTATTTAACCGCTATGATTATGGTGTCGCCTGGCAAGAAGAAAGAGCCTATTACCAATATGCCCCCCAATTTTTAGGTTTAAGCCTGTGGGACATCAGCCGTTTGCATCAATATTACGCCTATCGTTTCAAAACTTGGCTAGGGGGCGTCCGGACTCTAAGCCCCTCTAACCCGCCCGTCCCTTTAGATCGGGTTGGGTTTTTTGGCTGCTTGAATGCCTCTAAAGCCGACATTCCCGCCTGCAACGCTTTAATCAAGCAACGCAGTGCGTTTTTTTACTTTTTTTTCCGCTCTACTCGCCTGCTTGCTTTCCACGATCAGCCCTGCCTCTATCTCACCCCCCAAAACACGCTCCAAAATTTCCCCTCCAAAGACCCCCTTTGCCAAATCCTACAGGCTAACCCGCCCCAAATGGGCAGGCGTGTGCCTACTAATCTCATCAACGCCTTTAAAAAGGCACAAGAGAGCTTGATTACCATGATGGACACACCCCCCTATGCTGTTGCACCCTTTAAGCAAAGTCTGCAAGCCATTTTACAAGCCACCCCCCTAGCCACCCTACAAGGTCCCAAGTGGAATCAACTTCTCTCTTACGAACAGCTCCACTTGTTTGCCCTGCTAAGAGGCTCGGTGTATTATTTTCGCGCGAATCTAAACAAACACCGCCCTAAATTCATTTCTATCCCTATGTTAGCCTACCACTACCTCAATCTAATCCACTTTTTTTACGCCCCCTTAATAGAAGCCGCCAAACAGGGCTTAGACCCTAGTGCGTATTTACAAGCCATCCAAAGCACCCAAAAACCCCAAAACCCTTGTAAAGAAGTGGGGGACTGCGATGAGCCTACCGACATACCAGAAAGTCCGTGGCTGACCGATTTGAGTATTGCTCAAGTGGGTGCTGACCTCACCAACCGCTATCAACAGGGCAATACGATACCCATGGTCGATTGGGATCTGCCCGCCCATGATGAAAAACACACATTTGCCTCTAATAGCGATTTGGCTAAATGGCTAACCCCTAAATCAGCCCCGCTATGGGATTTGCATTACATCAAACAGGTTGTGGCGTTTTTTTACAATGCAGACATTTACACCGATTCCTTATTGCACCCCCAAAAGCTCTCTATTAATCGCTTGCGTGAAAGCCCCAGTGCCTGCCTGCACCCCAAATACCTTAACAGCGAGGCTCAAGCCACTTGCCTAGATATCTTCCAGCAACGCACCTACGACATAAAAGATCTGCAGCAAGCCCTACAATCCATGCGGCTGCTCTCCATTGACGATAGCCCTTGTGTGTATTTAGACTCGCAAAACAAGTTGCAAACTTTTAAGTCCAGCAACCCCCTATGCCACGCCTTGCAGACAAATTTAACAAAGGACACCCAATGATCCGCCTACTTCTCTTAGCTCTCTTGGTCGTAACTCTACAAGCTAAAGAGCCCCCAAGCCATAAAGATGCCCCCTTTTTCAAGGCGTTTAAGGCGCTTAAAACCTACTTTATTCGCTCCCAAGATCGCATACATAAAGAGTATATGCAGACAAGAACGCCTGATAATATTGTAGGCTATAATGTAAGAGATTTGGCATCCATCACATCGTATTACACAGATGCCGCCACCCCCCTAGCTAAAGCTGTAGCAGCACAAATACCCTTGTTTAAAGAGTTTAAGCCCAAAAACCAAAGAGAAGAGCTTTTCTTAGTCCATGTTAGGGATATGGAAATGCTCCATGTCCTAAATGTGCTCGATTCTCTCATCAATTGCTACAATTGCAAACCAAAAAAAGCCACAGCCCACATCTTTTTAGATGTGATCGCCTTTCTTTATACGCCTCTCATTAACGCCCACAGGGCGGGGCTAGATGTGATCGCCTATCTCCAACAACTCCACAAGGAGTTTTCTCAAAAACAGCTTGATGGGAGCATTGACAAGATCAAAGAGTTCAATATGGCAAGACTTGATGAAAAACGAGAAAAACACATGATCCCCCGCAAGCCTTTTAGAAAACGCCTAGTCCAAGATATGGATCATGCAGAGAGACTGATAAGAATTTCTAGGCAAGAGTGGTATTTTTGGGCGCTCTCAGTTTTGGACACAAGATTGGGCGGTAACTTGGATGAAGATCGCGATAATCTTGTGTCCAGTTGTCGAGGAGGGCTAAGCAAGTTTTTAGAGCAAAACGCCCAGCGCATAGACCCCGAACATCTCTTTGATCTCTATCTAGCGCAGGTGTTCCTCCTAAATCGCAACGCCCCTTATTACTACGACAGCTTACAAAATGACGACCCCAAGATTTTAAAAAACATGCTAAAAGACAACCCCACCATGTGTTTAAGCCCCAAATACTTAAGCCCAAAATCCCAACAAATCTGCCAACAACTCTTTCAAGCCCAAACCTACAACGCTAAAGACATTCAAGAGCAATTACACATTGTGCGCCTGATCTCCATTGATGATAGCCCCTGTGTGTATCTAGACCCTAAGGACAAACTCCAAGCGTTTAAATCTGACAATGCGATCTGTTTGGAACTGCAAACACACCTAACAAAGGATGTTAAATGATCCGCCTACTTCTCCTAGCCCTCTTGGTGTTAAATCTGCAGGCAAAAGAAGATGTATTGACCATCATGATTCAAATAGACAACCCCAAAGAATCCCAAGATACCCAGGAATTTTTCAGGGCGTTTAAGGTGCTCTTTACTTACATGCAAAAATCCTTCGCCAAGATAAAAGATGCGCGCGAAAATGTCCCATTAAATGACAACTACGACTATACTCTGGCTCAGATTATGGCAGGCTACACAGATGCCTCCATCCCCCTAGCCAAAGCTGTGGTTAAGCAAGTCTCCTTGTTTAAAGAGTTTAAGCCCAAAAACCAAAGAGAAGAGCTTTTTTTAACCCATGTTAAAGATAAGGCCATGTTCCATGCCCTAGACCTCATAAACATGTCGCTTGAAGAAAAGGCTACATTTGTTGCCCACGAATTTTTACATATCAACGCATGGCTCTATGCCCCGCTTTTCAACGCCCACAAAGCGGGGCTAGATGTGATCGCCTATTTAGAGCAACTCCATCGCATTTTTTCTAAAAATGTTGATCTGCGTCGTATGAGAAATATCTTTGTTTTTCATGAAAAAGGGCTATATGAAGAGCAAAGAAAAAACATTGTCCCCTATAAGCCTTTTAGAAAACGCCTTATTCAAGATATGCATGAAGTGGATATACCCATGGACATCTTCGCCTTTCGTATAGGCTATCCTTCTTGGGTTGCGCTCGTTATGAACACCATCTTTGAGGGGGGGATATCTGCAAACCGGATACCTGACAGACGCACATTTTGGGACTTCATGGATAAAAACGCCCAACGCATAGACCCCGAACATCTCTTTGATCTCTATCTAGCGCGGGTGTTCCCCCTAAATCGCAACGCCCCCTATTACTACGACAGCTTACAAAATGATGACCCCAAGATTTTAAAAAACATGCTCAAAGACAACCCCACCATGTGCCTAAGCCCCAAATATTTAAGCGCACAATCACAGCAAACCTGCCTACAACTCTTTCAAACCCAAACCTACAACGCTAAAGACATTCAAGAGCAATTACACATTGTGCGTTTGATTTCTATTGATGATAGCCCCTGTGTGTATTTAGACTCTAAGGATAAGCTCCAAGTGTTTAAGTCTAGTAATGCGCTATGTGTGGCGTTGCAAGAACACTTAGAAAAGGGGCTTAAATGATCCGCCTGCTCTTTATCAAGATGTAGCTGACTATGTTAGGACATGCCTAGCGTGCTAGAGGCGATGGACTTGGATTGGGTCTAGTTTGCAGAACTCCCATGACTACCAAAGCCACAAAAAAACTCCCCTCAATAAAAAAGTCAAAGGGATCAAACCCGATCCCCAAAACAATATAAAAGCATAACAGACTGAGCAAGAATAGACTAATTAGGGGGTCTTGATCTAAGGTGCGTGCAAATGCACGCCACACCACAACCCAGAGTAATAAGAGTGCAAACAGTCCCAATAATCCCCTATGGGCGAGGGTATTGAAGATTTCATTGTCATAGCGTTCTTTGCAATCAATACTCTTAGGATCGCGATAAGACCGGGCAAGGGTTACGATCTCTGCAATGTGTTTACACTTGGTGCTGATGCTCATGCCAAAAAATGGGGAGAGACGCACAATCACCCATGCTTCTTGCCAACGCGCTAAACGCGATCCAATGCTCGAATCAGGGTTTTTGTCGGCATAAAGCTTGAGATCGTGGCTAAAACTCTCTTGTGCATTTCTGGGACCATGCAAGATTTTTTGATTCTCCAAAATGTGCACGGATACAAACATCCCGGCAAAAAGCGCGCTGATAACAAGCATATAGGGCAGACAACGCCAAGATTTTTGGCGGTATAAAATGAACAAAGAGAGGATTACAAATGTGGTACCAAAGGCGATAGAGGCACTGCGTGTCCCGCTCAACAAGACCACTACAAACCCTAAAAGCATCGCTATACTGAGTAATATCTTTTCTGAGAATTGTTTGGAATGCAACGCATAGATGTAGCAACCAAAAAGTGCGGCAGATGTTAGGGTTACAAAGCCTACAATTGTGCTAAACCCCACAACACGCGCCACATCAAAACCTATGCGTTGCACCAATGCAATCACGCCATTGAGCGTGCAAGCAAGTGCCATGCTATAAAAAAGATATCTCTGGTTTAAACATACCCGAACGCTACTTAAAAATACTAGACTCGCCACGCCTAACATATAGACTAGGGGCATGTTGAGCAGACGCAAATTTTCATGCCAGCTTTTTAAATCGCTTTCCACAAATAGATTAGGTAATGCAACAACTGCCATGAGCAAAAACGCACCTGCTAGCCACTTAGTGGGATTATCAAGCCTTAAGGGGAGTTTGTATTTCCAATAATAGCTGAGTGCCCCCACAGCCAGCACCACCAGCAGAATCTGGGGCATGGGTTTCTTAAAAGAAGCCAAGAAAAACAGCGCAAAAAAAAGCGTGGCGCACTGGCTAAGGGTGCGGGGTTGCATTACAAGCTAGCGGTTTTTGATCCCAAGTGCTTGGATGAGCTCCATGTAGCGATCGTGGTGGGTGCGTTTGAGGTACTGGAGTAGGTTTTTGCGGTGCCCCACGAGTTTTAAAAGTCCCAAACGGCTAGAGTGATCCTTGGGGTTGCTCTTCAAATGGGTGGTTAGATCGGCGATCCTGCGACTCAAAAGCGCAATTTGCACCTCACAAGAACCCGTATCTTGAGCAGAACGCCCAAAGCGCCTCATAATCTCTTGTTTTTTCTCCGTATCCAAAGCCATAAGACCTCCTAATAGGAATTTGATAAGGTGGCATTATAACTTAAAACAAGTAAAATTTTACATGAAAAATTGTAAAATGGGCTGTTGGCCCAAAAATTGAAGTAAGGATTGATTGAAGAGGCGTGGCAAGCGATAAGCAAAAGAGCATTCTTAAAAAAACTTTCCCTTTTTTAAGGCAATTGAGCCAATCTAAGGATTTGACGGTTGTTGCCTTTGTGATTGCCATTTTGGGGATTATCATTGTCCCCTTGCCCCCCTTTTTGCTCGATTTTCTACTCACCATTTCGATTGCGCTCTCTGTACTCATCATCTTAATCGGGCTTTACATCACCAAGCCCACCGATTTTAGTGCCTTCCCCACTTTACTCTTAATTGTAACCCTTTATCGCCTCGCGCTCAATGTCGCCACCACGCGCATGATTTTAACACAAGGCTATAAGGGGCCCAGTGCTGTTAGCGACATCATTAGTGCCTTTGGTGAATTTAGCGTGAGTGGGAACTATGTCATTGGAGCGATTGTCTTTAGTATCTTGGTGCTGGTCAATCTTTTAGTGGTAACCAATGGCTCAACCCGTGTAACCGAAGTGCGTGCGCGTTTTGCACTAGATGCGATGCCGGGCAAACAAATGGCGATCGACGCGGATTTAAACTCGGGATTAATTGATAATGAAGAGGCTAAAAAAAGACGCGCAACTCTTAGTCAAGAGGCGGATTTTTATGGTGCCATGGATGGGGCAAGCAAGTTTGTCAAGGGCGATGCGATTGCAGCGATCATCATCACCTTGATCAACATCATTGGGGGCTTTTTGGTGGGGGTCTTCCAAAAAGACATGAGCGTCTCTTATAGTGCCTCCACATTTACCATTTTAACCATTGGCGATGGGCTGGTCGGGCAAATCCCAGCCCTCATCATTGCCACGGCTACGGGTATTGTCGCCACGCGCACCACCCAGCATGAGGAGGAGAATTTTGCTAGCAAACTCATCACACAATTAACAGACAAAAGTAAAACCCTCGTTATCGTGGGCTTTATCCTCTTGCTCTTTGCCAGTGTCCCGGGCCTACCCACATTTTCGCTCGCCTTTGTGGGGAGTTTGTTTTTATTCATCGCATGGCTAATTTCACGCGAGGGCAAGGACAATTTATTTGTCAAATTTGAGAAGTGGTTGAGCCAAAAAACTGGAGTCGATCTGGCCACTAGAGCCACTACTCAAACTGAACAAGCCCCCATCACCCGCCCCCAAAAGAGTGCCGAGGAGATCAAAAAAGAAGAAGAACAAGCTATTAATGAGGTGCTTAAAATTGAGTTTTTAGAGCTGGCTTTGGGCTACCAGCTCATCTCCCTAGCAGACACCAAACAGGGAGGGGATTTGTTAGAGCGCATCCGGGGCATTAGAAAGAAAATTGCCAGTGATTATGGCTTTCTCATGCCCCAAATCCGCATTAGAGATAATCTCCAGCTCCCCCCTACCCACTATGAGATCAAGCTCAAAGGGATTAGTATTGGGGATGGGAGCGTGATGCCCGATCGTTTCTTGGCGATGAATACCGGCTTTGCGGGCAAAGAGATTGAGGGTATCCCCACCAAAGAGCCCGCCTTTGGTATGGACGCACTTTGGATTGAGCCCAAAGACAAAGAGGAGGCGATCATTCAGGGTTATACCATCATTGACCCCTCCACGGTGATTGCCACCCACACGAGCGAATTAGTCAAAAAATACGCTGAGGAGTTCATCACCAAGGATGAGGTCAAATCGCTTTTAGATCGCTTAGCCAATGATTACCCCGCCATCATTGAGGAGGCAAAAAAAATCCCCACAGGGGTTATCCGCTCTGTCTTACAAGAACTCTTGCATGAGAAAATCCCCATTAGGGATATGCTGACTATCTTAGAGACCATTACCGACATTGCCCCCAGCGTGCAAAATGACATCACCATTTTAACCGAGCAGGTGCGCGCGCGCCTCTCAAGAGTCATCACCAATATTTTTAAATCTGAGGATGGGAGCTTAAAATTACTCACTTTAGGCACAGCCACCGAGCAACATTTACTTAACAAACTCAAAGATCAACCCTCTGGTAAGTTCTTGCTTTTAAACGCGACCGAGATGCAACAACTCATTGAGAATATCTCCGCCGAGTCGATGAAAATTTTACAACGTGGGGTTGCTCCGGTGATCCTCATTGTCGATCCCGAGTTGCGCCGCCCGCTCTCCTCTAAGATGGAGCAATTTAAAATTGACATCGTAGTTTTAAGCCACGCCGAATTAGACACCAATGCTAAATACGAAGTGCTAGGCACGATCAACATTAATTTTTAAGGACACTGATGCAGGTTTTTCATTTATCCCACATTGATTTAGATGGCTATGGTTGCCAATTCATTAGCCACCATTTTTTTGAGAACATCACCTACTACAATGCCAATTATGGGCGAGAGGTTTCAGCTAGATTGCATGAAATCGCTGATGCCTTGCAAGCACAAGCCAACCAGCACAAGCAGTTTTTGGTTTTGGTTACAGATTTGAATCTCAGCTTAGGCGAGGCGGAGTTTTTGCAAAAACAAAGCGATGGCTTACGCTCACAGGGTGCTGAGGTGCAACTCTTGCTCTTAGATCACCATATCACTGGCAAGGAGGCTGCTGAGACTTACCATTGGTATCATTTAGATGTGGATCGCAGTGCTTCTAAGATCACTTTTGAAACCCTCAAAGCCCAATATCCCCCCCTGCAAGATTTGACAAGCCTAGAATCGATGGTGGAGATGATCAATTCCATCGATATTTGGAAAGAGGGAGAATTTGGGTTTGAATTAGGCAAGGTGTGTATGCGCATGATTGCTGGGAGTTCTGAGCTTAACCGTTTTATGTTTGACACCGAACACCGCAACTATAAATTTGCCCTCTTGGAGCAAGCCCAAGACTATATTGCCAAGGAAAATGGCGCGGTGATCTTTGATAACGATCTTTTTAGGTTAAAAAAAATCGCCCTAGGGGGCAACCCCGATCAAGAAATCATGGACAACATTGCTTCTAATGCCCAAGTGGCGTTGTTATCCCAAAAAAAAGAGGAGTGTAGCGTTTATTGTGAAGGCAAGCGTGGGTTTTTAAGCTACTCCATGGGCGGGATTAGCGTGTTGGCGAATTTATTTTTGTGCCAAAATAGCGAATTTGACTTTTATATGGATGTCAATCCTAGGGGCAATGTGAGCTTGCGCTCCAATGGCAAATGCGATGTTAGTAACCTAAGTAAGCAATATTTTAATGGTGGCGGGCATAAAAACGCCAGCGGGGGTAGAATCGAAGGATTTAAAGAAAGTTTTAGCTATTATGACATCAAGGAGCAGGTGGAAAAGGCATTGAATAAAACAACGGAAACGGATTATGGCTTTTTTGGCAATCGTTTCCAATTTTAGTCCAATCGATATTCTAAAGGAGTCAATATGAGGTCGTGGTTTGCGTGTTTTTTGCTGACGATAGTTTTAAGTGGGTGTGTGAGCTATCAGATCAAGCCCGAGAATGTCTCCAGTTACAACAATGGGATTCAGGTTTTGACCTCTTCTAAGGCGCGTTCTAAGGTGCAAGTGGAGGTGGCACAAAAAAAACTCAAAGGGATTGATAACCCACCTTTGGTGCTGTATGTGGGGGCTCAGGTGATTGGGGGCGATCCGGTGGATTTTGATACTTCTCATATTTCTGTGAGCGAAAATGGCAAGAGTCTATCAGTCTTAAATTTTAACCAGATGATGCGTTCTAGCTATGACTTTGAGCCTGCCTTGCAGAAATTCAATATCGCCGTGCCCACCTCATCTGCTACAGATGTGATGGCACCCCCCATGTTTTACTACGGGCAGGGCGATTTCTTAGCCTATGACATGATGTTTGGCATGCCCTTTATGATGATGGATGATGCCCAAACGCAAGCCATCGAACAAGAGGAGCGCCAAGCCTTCAAGATCATGGCAATCAACTACCTCAAACGCTCCACCCTCAAGCCCGGAGGCAAAGCTAGAGGCGGGTTTGTTGTGATTAATTCAAAATACATTGTCCCGGGCACTCTT
This sequence comes from Helicobacter mehlei, assembly GCF_007280785.1. Lineage (NCBI taxonomy): Bacteria > Pseudomonadati > Campylobacterota > Epsilonproteobacteria > Campylobacterales > Helicobacteraceae > Helicobacter > Helicobacter mehlei. The sequence goes on along the minus strand of NZ_VKGC01000008.1, from coordinate 45,862 downwards.
GTGGTGCAAGTCTTGCTAGAAAATGAACTCCATGCCTTTAAGATTGATATTACACAATAGGGATTTTTTTTGCAAACTTTAAAAAATTTACTCACCCAAATCCAAGAGGTTGGCGACCTTAAGGATTTAGAAACCTTGCGCCTCCAAGTCTTAGGCAAAAAGGGGGTGCTCACCCAAGAGTTTAGTGCACTTAAAAAGCTAGAGGGCAAAGAAAAAACCCAAAAGGCCCAAGAGCTCAACACCTTTAAAGAAGCCTTCGTCCGTGTACATGCCAGCAAAAAAAAAGAATTACAGGATTTGGAGCTAGAGGCTAAATTGCGCGCCCAAGCCATCGATCCCACTTTGGCTAATAGCACCTTGGGTTCTAGTCTAGGGCATCCTTTAAGTTACACCAAAGATCGCATCATCACCTATTTTACCCAACAAGGATTCAAACTGCATGTAGGCACGCTGGTAGAAGAGGAGCGGTATAATTTTGACATGCTCAACATGCCCGGCTACCACCCCGCACGCGACATGCAAGACACCTTTTATTTTAAAGATCATAAGTTATTACGCACCCACACCTCGCCCACCCAAATACATGCCATGCAGACCCAAAAACCCCCGATCAAGATGATTGGCGTGGGCCCCACTTTTAGGCGCGATTATGACACCACACACACCCCCATGTTCTCCCAAGTGGAGGGTTTGGTGGTGGATCACGCCCAAAAAGTGCATTTTGGGCACTTAAAGCAGGTTTTAGAGGACTTTTTGCATGATTTTTTTGGGGGTGTCAAGGTGCGTTGGCGTTCTAGCTTTTTTCCCTTCACCGAGCCTAGCGCAGAGGTGGATATTAGTTGTGTGTTTTGTGCCCAAGAGGGTTGTAAGGTGTGCAAACATACCGGCTGGTTGGAAGTGTTGGGGGCAGGCTGTGTACATCCAGCTGTCTTTAAACATGCGGGGTTAGAGAATGTGAGCGGGTATGCCTTTGGACTAGGCATTGAACGCCTCACCATGCTCACTTGTGGGATTAATGATCTTAGAAGTCTGTTTGAAACCGATTTACGCCTCTTGGAGGGCTTTTAATGCTCCTTAACACTGACACTCTACGCGATTTTTTGGAGGGGTCTTTACCCGATGTATCTACTCTGTGTGCGGATTTAAGCTATATTGGCTTGGAGGTAGAAAGTGCAACCCCCTTTAATCTGCCTGATTTGGTGGTGGTGGGTCAAATCTTGGAGTGCACCCAACACTCAGATGCCACCAAGTTACATGTTTGCCAAGTGGATATTGGCTCTAAAGTCTTGCAAATTGTGTGTGGGGCGGGTAATGTGGGTGTGGGGCAGTTTGTGGCTGTGGCACTGATTGGGGCGCATTTACCCGATCTCAGCATACAAGCAAGCAACTTAAGGGGTGTGGAGAGTTTGGGCATGCTCTGCTCGGCTGTGGAACTAGGTTTGCCTAAAACCAATGAGGGGATTTTGATCTTAGATAGCAGTATCAACCATGATAAACCCCTTAGGTTAGGTGCGTCTCTAAAAGACTTGCCCTTTTTTAAAGGCACGCTTTTAGATATTGCGCTCACCCCCAATCGGGGCGATTGCTTGAGCGTGTTAGGATTGGCGCGTGAGATTAGCGCGCTCTATCATTTGCCCCTCAAATCTCCCCCTAAGCTAACTATTGGTGCGTCCTTGGACATCCAAATTGCCTCAAATCTCTCCCCTTGCGCGCTTAATTACGCCTTGCTTGATTTGAAGCCCTCTATGCCTCTAGAGATTGCCCTCAATCTCGCCCTGCAACACAATCTACAGTCTGACCCCCTAGCCAATTTCTTAGAATATGCCACCTATCTTAGTGGCGTGCTCTTACATGCCTACCCCCATGTGCGCCTAGAAGTGGGTATCAATGGCGCGGGTTTTGTGTGCGTGGGCGATCACGCCCAAACCCTCTCTGTGTTGGGCGTTAGCCCCCCTAGCTTACCCACCAGTGCGCCCTATCTTATCGAGGCAAGTTTTATAGACCCTGAGCATGTGTGCCAGAGTCTGCACGCCCACCCTATGGAAAATAGCCCCACGCTGACTTATCGCTCTAAGCGCGGGAGTAATCCACAGGTGTTAGTGGGTTTGGAGTGGCTAGCTTTTTTGCTCCAACGCTTTGCACCCCAAGCTAGCTTGCAAGTGAGCCCCCCTAGCACGCCTACTCTGTCCACTAAAACCCTCAACTTTAGCCCCCAAGACATCGGGGATATTTTGGGGCAAACACCCAGCAAAGAACGCATACAAGAGATTTTAAATGCATTGGGTTTTGAGTTATGCGATCAAGACGATCAATTCCTAGCCACCATCCCCCCCTTTAGGCATGACATCAGCGCAATTCCTGACATCGCCGAAGAGATTTTGCGCATACAAGGCCTAGATGATCTGCCCAAGAGTCCTTTATTCATCTATGAAAGCACGGGGGCCAACCCCCATTACACACGCTATCTCTTTGAGCACCAAATAGCTATCAAAGCCCTAGCATGGGGTTTTAAGGAGGTGGTGCATTATCTTTTTGCTAAAAAAGAGCAATTAGAAGTCCTAGGTTACCCCACCCTGCAAGAAGACCTAGACTTATTCAACCCCATTAATAGCGATCTTGACACCCTACGCACCTCTTTAATCCCCGGACTCTTAGAAGCCTTGGGGCGTAATAAAAATTTGGGTTTTAAAAGTGTGGCGTTGTTTGAATTGGGTAGTGTCTATGACACCCAACGCACCGAACAACCCAGTTTGGCTTTTCTGGCTACTGGTTTGCAAACCCTCCCCCACTACCCCCACCCCAAGGGCTTAGAATGGGATTTTTATAGCTTTACTGCCACGCTTGCACGCATTCTAGGAGTCTTTGAATTGCACCCCATTAGCCCCCAACAACGCCAAGACCAACCCTATTTGAACACCACCTACCACCCCTACCAAAGCGCATGGATATTCCAAGAGGGCGTAAAAATCGGCGTTGTGGGTGCCCTTAACCCGATTTTAGTCCAAAAACATGATTTGCTAGAGGGTTTCATCGCTGAGGTCTTTAGCGCGCATCTAAACCCCAAACCCCACAAAATCCAGGAGTTTTCAAAACTCCCCACCAGCTTTAGAGATTTAACCATTTTAGTGGGCAAAGAATTACACTTCAGCGATCTCAAAAAGAGTATCCAACAAGCCCAAATCCCCCACCTAAAAGAAGTCTTTGCCCTAGATGTCTATTCTCAAAGCCCCCAAGAGATCGCCTTGAGTCTGCGTCTAAAAATCCAATCCCAAGAATCCCTTGTAGATAGCCAATTACAAGAAGTGGTGGATCGCGTGCTCCACATCCTAAGTACACGCTTTAAGGCTAGACTCAAATGATTGCAATTCAGCCAGCCAAGAGTTTTGATCTCAGTCTAGATCAACTCCCCCCAGATAAATCTTTGAGCCACCGCGCTTTTATACTAGCCTTGCTAACCAATAAGCCCTCTGTGGTGCATCACCCCCTATGCGCCAAGGATTGTTTGAGCACTCTAGCCACCAGCAAGGCTCTAGGTTTGGGTGTGCAAAAAAAACGACACACCTTCAAGCTCACCCCGCCCCGAGATTTTTTACGCTTTAGCGAGCCTACCAAGCCTCTAAATTGCCATAACTCGGGCACGACCATGCGCCTTTTTGCAGGACTGTTAAGCTCCAGCCAAACTCTCCGGCAACACTACGTCTTAAGTGGCGATTCCTCGCTCAACAAACGCCCAATGGGGCGTGTGATTGTCCCCTTAACTCAAATGGGCGCGCGCATTGATGGGCGCGCGCAAAATTCCCTAGCCCCTCTAAGCATTTTAAGCACGCCCTTGCATGGGATTAACTACGCAAGCCCCATGCCCTCCGCACAAGTCAAGAGCGCGGTTTTGCTAGCCACCCTGCAGGCGAGTAGTCCGACCACTTTTAGCGAGCCTTTTTTAAGTCGCGATCACAGCGAACGCATGTTAAAAGCACTGGGCGCAAATATCCAAATTAGCGATCAGCGCATCACCCTAGAGCCTTTAAGCAAACCCCTAGAGAGTTTTGAATGGGCTATCCCGGCTGACCCCTCCAGCGCATTTTACTTTGCCCTAGCGGTGGTCTTAGTGCCCCAAAGCCGTGTTTTGCTCCAAAATATCCTACTTAACCCCACCCGCATCGAAGCCTTTAAAGTTTTAGAGAAAATGGGTGCACATGTAGAATTTTACCCCAAAACCCAAGAGATCGAACCTGTGGGGGATATTTATGTGGAACACCGCTCCTTAAAAGCGGTACAAATCCAAGAAAACATCGCCTTTTTGATCGATGAACTGCCTGCTTTGGGCGTGGCTATGGCAGTAGCTAAGGGGGTTAGTGTAGTGCGTAATGCCAAAGAGTTACGCTTTAAAGAGAGCGATCGCATCACTACGACCTTAACCAATTTGCAAAAAATGGGTATTGAGTGCCACGCCCTAGAAGATGGTTTTGAGATCGTGGGTAGTAGTTTAAAGTGCCCCAAAGAGCCCCTAGAGAGTTTTGGCGATCACCGCATCGCTTTAAGTTTTGCCACCGCTTTATTAACCTGTGGTGGTGTACTCAAAAATGCCACCTGCATGGCGATCTCCTTCCCCCAATTTTTAGAAATCTTAGGGCGCATTGTCCCGCTTAAGGTAGCTGATGGAAGTTAAAATGGCTAAAAATTACGGCTTTTGCTTTGGCGTGAAGCGCGCCATTGAGATCGCCCAAAAGAATAAAAATAGCGTCTCTCTAGGACCGCTCATCCACAATCCCAAAGAGATCGAACGCTTGGAGCGCGATTTTAATGTCCGTGTGCAAGAAGATGTGGGTGCGATTAAATCGCAAAAAAGCGTGATTATCCGCACACATGGCATCCCTAAAGATGATTTGGCCTTGTTGCAAGATGAAGGTGTACGCATCATTGATGCGACCTGCCCCTATGTGATCAAACCCCAGCAGATTGTGGAAAAAATGAGCGCACAAGGTTACCAGATCGTGATCTTTGGGGATGCTAACCACCCCGAAGTTAAAGGCGTGATTAGCTACTCAAGTACGCCCCCCCTAGTAGTGGCTTCTTTAGCAGAATTGCAAACCCAAAAGCTAGGCAAAAGGGTCGCCCTCGTGTCCCAAACCACCAAACAAACCCCTAAACTTTTAGAGATTGCCAGCTTTTTGATCACTCATTGTGCCGAAGTGCGCATTTTCAACACCATTTGTAACGCCACCTTTGACAACCAAGAGGCGGTGCGGGACTTGAGCCAAGAGGTAGATATTATGGTGATTGTGGGGGGCAAGAGTTCTTCTAACACCAAGCAACTTTTCAATATTGCCAAAGAGTTTTGCGCTGATAGTTACTTGGTGGAGGATTTTAACGACCTTGATCCCACATGGTTTGTGGGCAAAACCCTCTGTGGTATTAGTGCTGGGGCTTCAACTCCTGATTGGATCATCGCCGATGTGAGGGAGAAGATTTTAGGATTTTAGGGTTGCATGGGTAAAAACCAAAATTGTTATCCAAAAAATTTATTTTAAGTGCCACGACCAGTACACAGGGAGATGAGGCTAAAAACAGAAGTGACTATCTCATAGCGCATCAAAAAATATTGTCCCAAGACTTTTTTATAGGCTTTGTGGATGGTAAAGGTAGGGCTTAATGGAGGTGGGGGAGCGCAAATGGGTCGTAACCGCTTATGACAATTCTATGAATTTAGCGAGCAAGAATCAAGGTCGCAACTCTGACTCTTTTACTAAGGGCGAGACTCTGCCCTTAAACTCTGAGGATAATCCTACATTTTTTGCCAACCCCTAGAATTAGATAACTGAGCCAAAAAAGCGGATTGTTTAAAGATGACCAAAGACCTTGTTTAAATGTGCGGTGTAATTTTTAAAGTATTGTTCTATCTGCGGGTCTTTGATAACATCATGGCAGATGAAGGTGGGTAAAGCCTGCATGCCTAAAAATTGGTTGGCTTTGTGCAAGTGCAAATACACCCCATCCACGCCCACGCCCCCAAAAAATTCCTCTTTGTTGGTGAAAGCCTCAGCAGGGGCGTTCCAAGTGAGTGAAAACATGTATTTTTTGCCCTGAATGAGCCCCCCTGTGCCGTAATTCTTGGTGGGGGCGGTGTGGCTACGCCCATCGTTTTGCCACAATTTCCCATGCCCTGCCATGAAAACCTCATCGATGTATTTTTTCACCACCCACGGCTCACCCATCCACCAACCCGGCATTTGCCAAATCAAGGCATTGGCGTTTAAAATCTTAGCCACTTCCTCCTCTAAGTCATAGCCTTGATCGATGTGGGTTTGCACCACGCTATGCCCCAAATCTTGCAACACCTGTACGGCATGGTTATGCAAAGTGGTGTTTAAACGCCCGTGTGAGTGCCCGAATGCTTTAGCCCCATTGAGCAACAAAATCTGCATGGTGATCCTTAAAAATGTGTTGTGAAGAAGAGTTGGCTAGGCATGTCCCCTCCATGTAGCCTACCTTAGCCCATCCCCTCCAAGAAAAGCCTAATTAGTCCTTATGGGGCAAATCATAGACTGGGCAAGCGGCCACACCCACGCTTGAGCGGGTGAATTTTTCTACATTTTCTTGAGCCTTTTTGGGATCATTGACCCAAGTTTTATAGAACTCAAAAGGGCATTCCACCACACCCTTATTGCCATCACCACTAGCAAAAACCCCGCTATAACCGCGGTGCAAGAGTTTAAAGAGTTGGTTTTGACTCTGATCGTACTTTCTAGCATCGCGGATTTGGTGCACAGAGAGTTGGGCGTATTGGAGTCCATTTTCCTCTTCTCCGCATTCGCCCAGAGTGCGCCCATCAAAACCGATGATGCTAGAGTGCCCAAAATAAGAATACACCCCATCAAAACCGGTCGCGTTTGCCACAGCCACATAACACTGATTAGCCCACGCCATCGCTTTGACCATTGTAATTTGCTGTTCTTTAGCCGGATACATGTAGCCCTGACAGCGCACGATGAGCTCGGCCCCTCTCATCGCACAATCGCGCCAAATCTCCGGATAGTTGCCATCATCACAGATAATCAAAGAAACCTTCAAGCCCTTAGGTCCCTCTACCACATAGGTTTTATCCCCCGGATACCAGCATTCAATAGGACACCAAGGCAAAATCTTGCGGTATTTTTGCACGATCTCGCCCTTGTCATTGATGAGGATCAAGGTGTTATAGGGGTTTTTCTTAGGATCTTCGTGTTTTTCCCCCGTCAAAGAAAACACGCCCCAAACTTTATTTTTCTTACAAGCTTCAGAAAAAATAGCACTCTCTTCCCCCGGAACACTCGCCGCAGTGTCAAACATCTCTTGTTTGTCGTACATAATCCCATGCGTGCTGTATTCGGGGAAAATAATTAGGTCTAGTCCGGGCAAACCTTGTTTGACCCCATGGATCACCTTGGCGATGTTGTGGCAATTCTCTAGTACCTGTGCCTTGGTGTGCAACCTGGGCATCTTATAATTGACCACCGCCACGCCTACAGTATCGGGGCTACTGCTAATATCTCCGTGTCTCATGCAATCTCCTTAGATTTAAATTAAATTAGAGCTTGGCACTCCGAGGGCGCACTCTACACCCCAATCTTAAATGATCTATTAATAAAAAATAATTACCATAACTTCTCCCAAGTTGTGCCCCCCACTTGATCCATCAATAAAATGCCCTGCGTGGCTAGCTCCTCTCTTATGCGATCGGCTAGGGCAAAATTTTTAGCTTGTTTGGCTTGCAAGCGCAACTGGATTTGCGTCTCAATATAGGTTTTAAGTGCCCCATCTACGCCCAGTTGGAAATAAAGCGTGGGGTCTTTGCCCCCTAATCCTAAAAGTGTTTCTACAAAGGCTAAATCTTGCAAAATTTCTTGGGCTTTTTGTTTTTTAATGGTCTTGAGCGCATTGTCCAAGCTTTCATTTAAAAGGCGTAGGTGTTCCTCCAGCACACTTAGAGCCTTAGAAATATTCAAATCATCTTGCATGCACTCTAAGAGGGCGTTGGCAAAGGGACTATGGGCATTATTTAGACTAGGTTGTGCCAACTCTAGAGCACGTTTCTTGAGGCGATAAAGCTTGTCTAGGCGTTTTTTATGCACAAGCAAATCCTCTTCGTTGAAGTGCAAAATCGCGCGGTAATGCGTGCCTAAGAGGTAATTACGCAAAATCTCCCCATCATAGACCTTGAGCGCGTCCTTGATGTAAAAGCTATTGCCTAGACTCTTACTCATCTTTTGCCCCGAGATATTGACAAAACCATTGTGCATCCAATACTTGGCCAATTCTTGATCAAAGGCGCAACGGGTTTGGCTCGCCTCGTTTTCATGGTGGGGGAAAAATAAGTCCGACCCACCCCCGTGGATGTCAATTTGATAGGGCTGTTGGCTGTAAGCCAAATTGGCAAAGATCATCGCCGAGCATTCAATATGCCAGCCGGGCCGCCCTTTGCCAACCGCGCTTTCATAGCCCACATCGGAGTCGTCCTTGTAAGCTTTCCACAGCGCAAAGTCCTTTTCATGGCGTTTATGGGGGTTATCCTCAATGCGGCTTAAGCTCTCTTGATCCAAACTATGTGCGCTCAAAGCCCCATAATGCGAATCGCGCGTGGTGTCTAAATAGATGTCCCCATTGCTGGTTTTGTAGGCACAACCCTTGTCTAAGAGGGTTTGGATCATCAGGGCCATGCTTTCTAAATGCTGGCTAGCCCGAGGCTCTAAATGGGCGCGTTGCACACCCAAAGCCTGCATGTCCTCTAAATAGCTAGCAATAAAATACTCGCTGAGGGTTTTGATATTGGTTTGTTCTTGGCGGGCTTTGTGGATAATCTTATCATCAATGTCGGTAAAATTTTTGACAATCTGCACGCCATATCCGCTAAGCTCTAGGGTGCGTTTGAGCAGATCAAAGGCGATAGCACTTCTAGCATGCCCTAAGTGAGAATAATCATAGACTGTAGGCCCACAGATGTAAATCTTAACCAAATCGGGCTGGATAGGCTCTAGAGGCACTTTTTGTTGCTGGTGGCTATCATAAATGTAGTAAGTGGGTTTCATGTTTTACCTTTGGATCGTTAAAATAGGAGTTGGAGGGCATCTTGTGTGTGCCAAGCCTCCAAGCACCACAGAAATAAGAGTAATGCTAGAGTTTCTAGGGCTAAAAAGCTGGCTAATTTTAAAAGAGCTTTGGGCGTGATCATGCCCAAAAAGCGCTTAAATCCAAAAGCCTTAATGTTTAAAAAGCAGAGCAAAAAGCCCGCTAGGGAGCTAGAGAGGGCTAGACCGCTAGCCTGCAAATAGGGCATTAAGCTTAAAGAACAAATAGTCCCAAAGATCAGAGAGTAGAGGGAGATTTTGGCGGCTTTGAGTTGCTGGTGGTGTGCGTAGAGCCAAAGTGAAAAGATTTTGGCTAGCCCAAAGGGCAAGAGACCCACCAAATACATTCTAAAAACTGCAACACTTTGAATCACATCTTGAGCCCCAAATTGCCCACGCTCAAAGAGTAGGGAAATGATCAGCGGGCTTAAGAGCAATCCCCCTAAAGTGCAGAGCAAGAGCATAGCGGTTAAAAAATATAAAGCTTGTTGGAGGTGCTGGATGGCTACATCTTGTTGGGCGTTTTTAATGGCTTTGGCGATGGTGGGGAATAGGGCGGTGGAAATGGCAATGGCAAAGAGAGCTAGGGGGAGTTGGAAAACGCGGTTGGCATAGTAAAGATAGGAAATGCTACCAGTTGCCAAAAAAGAGGCTAAGAGCGTGTCAATAAAAGAGGAAATTTGGCTAGCCGAGTTGCCCAGCACGCTGGGGAAAAATTGCTTGAAAAAGCCCTTGAGATCGCCCTTAAGAGTGGCTTTTTTGCGCGCTTGGCTGGGATTTTTAAAACACAAGTAAATTTGCTCCAAGCCAACCCTAAAGAGTTTGCCAAAACCCAAGACATAGAGGGGGTAAAAATGCACCACCACCTGCCCTATCCCCCCAATCAGCACGCCATAGCTCAAATAATAGACCACTTCTAGCAAGTCTTTATCTTTGCCTAGCAAAAGTGCGGCAATCATGCCCAAATTAAGCAAGATGGTTTGGTATGCGCTCACAAAAAAGTGGTTTTTATATTGCAATAACGCCCCAAAAAAGGTGGCTAGAAAGACCAAGAGCAGGTAATAAAAATTGATCGCCACGATGTTTTGGGCTAGGGTAATGGTGCGTGCATCAAAACCATAGGCTAAAAGTTTGGTGAAAAAGGGCGCATACAAACTCACAAGTAAGGAAAAAAGCATTAAGAGCGCGCTAAAGATCACAAGCACGCTCACACTAAAAGCCCCCTTGTGCTTGCTGGCTATAAAGGCGGGCAAAAAGCTTTGGGTAAAAGCCCCCTCGGCAAAGATTCGCCTAAAAAGGTTGGGGAATTTAAACGCTACAAAGAAAATATCGCTATACAACCCGCTCCCCAAGATGGACGCACTCAATAAATCGCGCACAAATCCGGCAATGCGTGAGCACAAAATCCCCGAGCTGGTGGTCAAAAAGAATTTTTTAAGCAAAAGCACTCCGCTAATTTAATTTGGGGCAACCCTTGATTTGATTAATTACACTTTTAAGAGAATTATACTACAATCGCACACCATAATTGGCGGGATCAAGAGTAACATGAGTAACATAGCGATTTAAGCTAAGGGATTAATTTGGCGGGCGAGTTTTATTCTAAAGTGGTTGAAAATTGTGGGGACATCCAAGCAGAGCTGGAGAAAGTGGCTCAGGCTTATGATTTAGATGTTCATGATTTATGGTTCGATCTCTTAAAAGTGCATACTTTAGTGCGCTTTGAGGCGAAAGCTGAATACAAAGTTTTGGGGGGGGAGAATGCCAAACAAATTGATGATGATGTCTTTTTTGAAAATACTAGGTTAAGCGTAATCCAACGCTACGATATTTGTATTAAAAAAAGACTGTTCCGTTACTTTTTGGATTTGGAGGTTTCTGAGGAGAATGACAAACTCTTTGTTGTCTTTGAGAACCCCTGTTTGATTGTGAATAATGAGGGACTTTTTGATGAAATTTGCGACTACATCGAATCTTGGATGGCCCTCAATAAGATCATATTGCGCCAAATGAGTGCCCAGCACACGGCTTTTAAAAAAGAATTAGCCGATTATGCTACCCAAGACAAACAGCCCGGCACGATTTTACTTAAAAGTGCGCGTTATACTCCTAACAAGCCCGGTCTTCTGTGTTTTATCCTCAAAGAGAATTGGGAACGCAAAAATCAAGAAGAAGCCCCCCTCAATGCTATTTATGGCGCAGGAGAAGGCGAGGTTGTGCTAGAGTATATCAAGCCCGCTCAAGGTGTGAGCGGACGGGACCTCAAAGGGCAGATCGTCGTGGTCAAAGAGCAAGAGATTACCCCCTTTGCGCTGGAATATAGCAACGAAGCCTTTGATGTCCAAGATTTGCCCACCAAAGTGGTCTATTCCTCCAAAATTGCCCAATATGTGGCTTTGGTCGATGACAAACTCAAGAGTTTTACTAAAAACACCTACACCGAGATGAAAAGCACGGGCATGCCCATGTTTTTGGGGGGTGTAGAAAAAGGCCCTTCGCTCCATATTACCGCTAAAAATGAGATTGATAATGCCATCGAAACCAATTTGCGGGTGGAGGCTAAGGAGATTTTTATCAAGGGGAATGTGGGTAAAAATGTCAATTTAGTCGCTCAAAAGGTGGTGATCGAGGGGCAGTTACACGCGGATAGCAGTGTCGAGGCCGATGAGATCACGATCACCAATAATAAGGGTCTGTGCAAAGGCAAAAATGTGCAGTGCAAATATGCTGATAGAGGGACGATCATCGCCCAAAATTGCCAAATAGAGGCCAGTAGTGGTAGCCAAATCTTTGCCAAAGAGATTAACTTAAAACAGGTTAAATCTAACAATGCCTTTTATTTTTCCTCTCTTTGCTCGTTAGAAAATGTGGAAGGGAATGAGAATAAATTTTGTTTTTCAGCCTTTGCTGAACCAGAGAGCAAGCAGATTTTAGAGGAGACCAAAGAGTCGATGGTGATCTACAAAGAAAAGGCACAAAAAGTCATGGCGCAATACCAAAAGCTCAATATTTTTGTGCAAAAGCACCAACCCACTATCGATAAGATCCGGAACGCTGATGTCGCTACGCGCAAAGCCCTCATTGAGGAGGAGTCCATCAAGCGGATTTACTACGATTTTATGGACTGCTTAAAAAGAGTTAAAATTTTGCACCTCTACATCTTAAAGATCCAAGACCTTAACCATAAGTTTTTAGATCAGTTGGTGCAAATTGAGGCGGGTATGAAGCAAGCCAAGTTGCATATTGATAGCCCTTGGACGGCTTTTAACACAATTAGTTGCATCAAAACTTACAGCGGGAGAAACCAAAGTATTTTGACCGAAAGTGGCGAGATGACGGATTTTCTCTTAGATGAAGAGGGCGACCGACTGGTAAGGGTCAATAGCCGCCAGCACATCAACAAGTTTTAGCTATGATTGCAGGTTTGGTTGGTAAGGTGTCCTCGCTCGCCCCCACTTTTGTGGAGCTAGAGGTGCAGGGCGTGATCTATGGGGTGCATATCAGTTTGCAAACTAGCCAGCAACTCCAAGAGAATCAAGAAGTGTTTTTACACACCACGCCTATTTTTCGCGAAGATGCACATTGGCTCTTTGGCTTTGCCCAACGCTCTGAGCAAGAAATTTTCCAACGCCTCATCAAAATTAGCGGGGTGGGGCCCAAAGTAGCCCTAGCCATTCTTTCGACTTACGACCCCCTAGAATTTGAAGCCTTGATCCAAGCTAAGGATTTAAAGGCTTTGCAAAAGGTCCCCAGCGTGGGCACAAAACTAGCAGGCAAGATCATGCTCGATCTAGCCGGCTATTTTGTAGAAAACCAACCTAGTCATGCCCCTAGCGCACCTTTAATACAGGCGGTGTTGGCTTTAGAGAGTTTGGGCTTTAAAAAGGGCGAGGCACTAAAAGTGTGCGCCTCCTTGCCTGCTGATTTGAGCACGAGCGAGCGCATCAAGCAAGCCCTCAAGCAACTCAAGTAGATCCTATGCAATGGCAAGTTGATAGTTGGCGCAAATTCCCCATTTTGCAACAACCCACCTATAAAGACTTACAAGCCCTCAAGCAAGTCGAGCAAACCCTCAGAAGCTACCCGCCTCTAGTCTTTGCTAAAGAAATCCGTTCCTTGCAAAGTGCGCTTAAAGAAGCTGGCTGTGGGCGGGCGTTTTTATTGCAAGGGGGGGATTGTGCTGAGAGTTTTAGCAGTTTTAGTGCTGATGGGATTCGCGATCTTTTTAAAATCATCTTGCAAATGAGCGTGGTTTTGGCATTTGGGGGGGGGTGTCCGGTGATTAAGGTAGGACGCGTAGCCGGGCAATTTGCCAAACCTAGAAGCCAAGAGAGCGAGACCATCGGGGGTCAAGAAGTCCCCATTTATCGGGGAGATATGATCAATGGGGTGGATTTGGAGGAGCGAGAAGCCGATGCAACCCGCTTGCTTAGAGCCTACCATCAAAGCGCAGCCACTTTAAACCTCTTGCGCGCCTTTGCTAAGGGGGGGCTAGCCGACTTGGCCGAAGTGCAACGCTGGAATTTGGATTTTGTGAAAAATAACGACTTTGGGCAAAAATACGCTAGCTTGGCGATGCAGATTACCCATGCCCTAGAATTTATGCAAGCTTGTGGGGTTAGCGATGTGCCTACTTTGAGGGAAACCGATTTTTACACCAGCCATGAGGCGTTGTTGCTCAACTATGAAGAGCCCTTAATTCGCCAAGATAGCTTGAGTGGAGGTTGGTATAGTTGCTCGGCACACATGCTTTGGATTGGGGAGCGCACAAGAGGTTTAGATCAAGCCCATGTGGAGTTTTTAAGGGGGGTGGGCAATCCCATCGGGGTTAAGATTGGTCCTAAGACCACTTTAGATCAGATGTTGGGTTTGTGTGAAGTGCTCAATCCGCAAAACCAAATGGGGCGTTTGAGTTTCATTGTGCGCATGGGGGCTAGTGCCCTCCCCCAAGTCTTCCCCCCCTTGTTAGAGGGTGTTTTAAAAGCCCAAAAAGAAGTGGTGTGGGTGTGTGATCCCATGCATGGCAACACGATTAAAACCGCTCAGGGGATTAAAACCCGTTGCTTTGAGGACATTCTCCAAGAGGTTAAGAGCTTTTTTGAGATTCACCAAGAGCATGGTAGCTGTGTTGGTGGGATTCATTTAGAGATGACGGGTCAAAATGTAACAGAATGCGTGGGGGGCTCGCAGGGCTTGAGCGAGGAAGGGTTGCAAAACCACTACTACACCCAATGTGACCCACGCTTGAATGCCACCCAAGCCCTAGAACTGGCTTTTTTACTCGCCCAAATGCTTAAAACTCGTGTGGTGCGCTCCCGCGCATTTTAGGGGTTTTTAACATTACTAGCTTTATAATATCCCCTATTCCCAAACCAAAGGATTGCAGATGAGACTGTGGCTGTTAGCTGGGGTGGTTGTGTTCTTTTTTGCCGCCTGTTCAGAGAGCAGGAGTCAGATTTTAGAGGATGAAAAGGACTACACGCCTTCAGAAAAAACTATCTGGCAACCCGAACAAAAATAAGAGGGGGTTTAAGGGGGCTCTTTGCGTTTAGATCAGTATTTGGTGTCTAAGGGCTTGTGTAATAGCCGCCAAAAGGCACAGGAGTTGATCTTGGAGGGGGGTGTGCGGGTGGCTGGACGGATTTTAAACAAGCCTAGTTTGGAGATCAAGGGGAATCTTCTTTTTGCATTGGAGCAAGATTTAAATCTATCCAAACGCATTTTTGTGAGCCGTGCGGGCAAGAAACTTTGGGCATACTTGGAGCACAATCCTCTAGGTTGTGCTAATAAGGTGATCTTAGATGTGGGATCGAGTGCGGGTGGATTTGCCCAAGTTCTATTGGAAAAGGGTGCGCAAAGGGTGGTGTGCGTAGATGTGGGGAGCAACCAGCTTGATCCTGTCCTCAGAGAGCACCCCCAAATTGAGTTGCACGAACATTGCGATATCCGTTGCTTTAAAACCCAAGAGACTTACGACCTGATCACTTGTGATGTGAGTTTTATTTCCTTGAGCCTAATTTTAAAAAGCCTAATCCCCTTGAGCCGTGCTTATTTATTGCTCTTTAAACCCCAGTTTGAGGTGGGCAGACAAGCTAAACGTAATAAAAAGGGCGTGGTGCTCAATACTGGGGTCACCGCCCAGCGTTTAAAAGCCTTCATTGGTGAGGCACAAGCACTAGGGCTTAGGGTGCAGCACATGCAATTATCCCCCATCAAGGGCAAAGAGGGCAATGCAGAAACTTTTATCTATTTCACACGCTAATATCACCAGTTTAGCGATTGGCAAATTTGATGGCGTGCATGTGGCACACCAGCGGCTATTAAAACGCCTAAGCCCCCCAGCAGGTGTCTTAGTGGTCGCCAGTCAAGAGCCCCAAAAAGTTTTGACCTCTTTGTCTCAACGGGCTTGCTTGCTCCAACAATATGCCCAAGAGGTGTTTTTTTTGCCCCTAGAGCGCGCGCGCGCCTTAGCCCCACAAGATTTTACCCAGCTTTTGGAACAAAAATTCCCTCACTTGCAAAAAATTATCGTGGGCTATGATTTTAAATTTGGCAAAGATCGCATAGGCGATGTCCATACATTGCACTCCCTTTTAAGCCCACACATCACCCTAGAGATCACTCCCGAGATTAAAATTAAGGGCATCTCTTTGCATTCTTACCACATCAAGGAGTGTATCAAACGTGGGGAGGTGGCTCTAGCGCATAAATTCTTGGGACGACCCTTTGTGATTGAGGGTCCAGTGGTGATGGGGCAACAACTCGGGCATAAAAAACTTTACGCTACCCTTAATTTGGCTCTTGAGCCTACGGAGCTCTTGCCTAGTTTTGGGGTGTATGCCACGCGCGTGGAATTTTCCCATGCGTGTTTTTGGGGGGTGAGTTTTTTGGGACACCGCTTGAGCACAGATGGCAAACTCGCCCTAGAAACCCATGTCTTGGATGCACAAATCCCCACCACGCCACACCATTTGCGCGTGATTTTTGTCAAAAAAATCCGCAACAACACCTTTTTTAAAGATTTGGAGAGCTTGAAACACCAAATTAGTTTGGATATACTAAAGGCTAAGAGTATCTTAAAGTTGCAGTGAAACATGGCACACCTAAGTGATTCTAAAGAGTCTAGCGTGCGGGTTACCTGCCCTCTGCTTCTATGAGCTGGGTATGACTAGAAATCAAGCGAATATGGTACCAAAAGTCGGACTCGAACCGACACGGGGTCGCCCCCACCAGATTTTGAGTCTAGCGTGTCTACCAATTCCACCATTTTGGCACAAAAAACAAGGAACCAAGCCTTGCAACTTTTATGGTGCACTGGGCGAGACTTGAACTCGCACGAGTCGCCTCACCACCCCCTCAAGATGGCGTGTCTACCAATTCCACCACCAGTGCCCTACCCCCCCTCCCTTTCTGATTAAGCTAAGAACGGATTACTGTAAATCGCAATGATCGCAAAGACCAAAGTATAAATGACCTGTGCTTCAATCATCGCCATCGCAATGAACATGGTTGTCAAGAGCTTACCGCCCACGCCCGGATTACGCGCCGTGCCTGTGATGGCAGCTGCTGCGGCATTTCCCATACCAATGGCACCCCCGCAAGCAGCCACCCCCAAGCCCACGACAGCCCCCACGACAGAGTAGGACTTAATCATATCCACTCCGCTAAAATCTGCCCCAAAGGCCAGTCCTGCCATCGCACAAAAGAAAAGCACAAAAAACTTCATCACCAACTCCGATTTATTATTTTCCGTTATTCCAAGTTGTTCTTAGAAAAGGTGATTATCGCATGCTTAAGCTTAATTTTCAAGCCTTTAAGCCAAATCTAGGTCTATTTTATAGGTTTGGGCGTGGATTTTGATAATTTTGCAAGTAACCCCGCTCTCCTTGTGGAGAAAATCCGCACTAAGACCCCTTTGCTCCCAGCAACTCTTGTGTAACAAGCTCTCCCCTCCTCTGGGCAAGCGCACAAAAGCCCCAAAATCCACGATCTTTTTGACCTCTACCTCTACGATCTCGCCAACATAGTAGGGTGGGCTCTGTGGGCTCTCTTGTTGCACCAAGTCTAATATGAAATGTTTAGCCCCTAAAATACCCTCTGCATGCGTGCCCCGGATTTGGATTTGCCCGCTGGTTTTGTCTAAATCTATCTGTACTTGGAAGCGTTCGATGATCTCTTTGATTGTTTTGCCTGAAGGCCCGATCACCAAAGCGATTTTTTTAGGCGTGATGCTAAAGCTTTGTAAAGTGGGCAAGATTTGGGTATTTAACACAATGGACTCTCTAGCCTCTTGCATGCGATCCAAAATGGCAGAGCGTGCACTCTTAGCCTGCTCTAAAATCTCTTGGAGCCAATCTAGGCGGATACCTTGTAATTTAGTGTCCATCTGCATAGCAACAATCCCCTCTAAGCTCCCAGCAATTTTAAAGTCCATATCCCCATGCATGTCCTCTAGGGCACTAATGTCGCTCAAGATCACATGTTCATTGCCCTCTAAAATCAAGCCCATCGCCACGCCCGCAACAAGGGCATGCACGCCAACCCCGCTGGCACACAAAGCCAAAGACCCCCCGCACACACTCGCCATTGAGCTAGACCCGTTGGACTCTAGGATTTCAGAAACTAGCCGAATGGTTTGGTTTTTGTCCATAATGCTACTCTCTAGGGCGCGTTTGGCTAAGTTGCCATGCCCTAATTCGCGGCGGCTGGGCGCACCCAGCGGAGTTGCCTCCCCCACGCTAAAGGGGGGAAAATTATAATGGAACATGAATTTTTCTTTAGTGAGTGCTTTGTCATCTAAATGTTCGCGGATTTTGGCATCTCCTTCTAAGCCTAGTGTGCAAGTTACTAAAGCTTGGGTGTGCCCACGGGTAAAAAGTGCACTCCCATGGCAATTAGGTAGAATATTGGTTTCAATGTTAATGGGGCGGATGGTGTCTAGATCGCGTCCATCGGGGCGCTTGTGTTGCTCTAAAATCTGACTCCTAATGATTTGGGCCACATAGCTATTCAGGGCATTTTGAATCTCTTCGAAAACATAGCCATGCCCTTTTTGTTCTAAATCTAAAGCGATCTCATAGGTGAGCATGGCAAGTTCGGCATGCCGCTCGCTTTTAGCCATTTGGGCAGTGATTTCTAAAACTTGGAGATGAAAATGCTCCTGGATTAGGGCTTGTAATGCCTTGTCTTCTTTGGGCGCAAAACTTAGGGGCATGGTGGGGGGTTTTCTAAAGGGTTCAAAGTTTTGGGTGTATTTTTGGCAACTCTCTTGAATGCGTTGGTGGGCGCATGAAAGCACCTCTAAGAGCTGATCTTCTGGAAGGGAGTGGAGGTGTTGCCCGCATGCTTGCATTTCAATCATCAACAACGCCTCCACACTCCCGCAGACATACAAATCTAGAGTGCTCTCTTTCATAGCTGACACGCTGGGGTTAAAGATATAGTTATTAGCAATTTTACCCACACGCAGGGCACAAAGGGGGGTGTTGATGCCAATGTTAGCCAAATAAAGCGCATTGCTAGCCGCATTGAGCGCGCACACTTGCAAATCGCTTTGTTGATCGTGACTGAGTACTAAAAGGGTGATTTGGGTGGGGTAGGCGTAAGTTTTGGGAAAAAGGGGACGCAAGGAGCGATCGATGATGCGTGAAGTGAGAGTTTCAAATTCGCTCATCTTGCCCTCGCGTTTGCTAAAGCCCCCCGGGAAACGCCCAATGGCATAGGATCTTTGGCTATATTGCACACTTAGGGGTAAAAAATCCGTTGTAGCAGGGGTTTTATCCACCACCACAGCAGCTAAAATGACCGTCCCTTGATGCTTATACCACAGGGAGCTGGTGGCTTGGCGGGCAGTATAATCTGTTTTAAATTCTTCATTTCCAATTTGGATTGTGGGCATGGTTCTCCTTAGTTAATATTTTTCATTGAAGTGTTTAAAATATCTTCGATTTCTTTTTGTGTGATGCCAATGGGGGTTTTGTAGTAATGTTCGATCGAAACAAAATATTCGGGCCGATAGACGCTCACCACACCATCGCAAAGGGTTGCCAAACGCTCGGCAACATCTTTAGAGACAATGGGCGTTAAGACATAAATATTTTTAGATAATTTAGCTGTGCAGGTTTGAATCGCCAAATTAGCCGTAATGCCTGTTTCAATGCCATGATCGACAATGAAGACACTTTTATTCCCCAAAGATTTGATCGTATTGCCTTTTCTAAATTTGTAAATCCTAGATAAAATCTCTTCCTCATAGACTCGTTTAGCCTCGCCATAGACATAATCTAGGGTGATCTCGAAGGAATTGATGAGGTTTTCATTCATGATGATGTCCATGCTCTCGCTCACCAAAGCGATCTCACACTCTCTATTAAGTGGGGCATAAATAGGTGCGCTAAAGAGAAAATCTAGGGCTGTGCCTAATTTTTGGGAGAGCACATGGGCAAACTTGAGCCCGTTTAAGCTAGTGGCTAATACAATGGCATTTTTGGTGTCTAAGTGGCGAATCATCACTTCATTCACCAGTTGCAATAGAGCATCTTCTTGATTAGCAAACATAAAATCATCGACTAAATTTCCCATGTTACCTCTTGAGTTGCCGGTAGGTGATGTTGGTTTTTGTGATGGGGGAGAAGTCTAGGGTCAGCTTGATATAGTTGTTTTCATAGACACGCAAGGGATCATTAGGATTACTGGTTAAAACGGGTCTTCTTTGATTGACAAACTCCAAGCCCACCCCAAAACAACGAATCTTTTTGAAGAGCCCAATGCGCCAATTCAAAATCACATTGTTTTCAATGTCATACCCCACAGATGCATTTAGGGCAAACCATCTAAAATCATTGCTCAAGCCTGCCTTTAAATAGTTGGAAGTGTTTTGGACGATTTTGTTAATCCCATTGTCATTAAAATTTTTTTTCACATAGTAAGAGATGTTAGCACTCAAAAACTTACGGGTGTAGTTTGCGTTGATAGACACCTCATCGACGCTATTATAATACCACGAATAAAACAAAGTCCCGTAAATATCCAAGCCTTTTAAAGGCGAAAAGCCGATTTTGGTTTCCATCGGAGTGCGTGCAATCGAAATTTGATCATCAAAATCAAGGGACTGTGAGATGCGCCAATACAAGAGTTCCTGCCCACCCAAGCCATAGAGGTATTGTGTGAGATTCAAATAAAGTTGCTTGCTGGAGGGGTTACGCGCCACAATACTAGAGGGATTCCACACCGCATCGTAAATTTGTCCGCGGTAGTCATAATCGCTGAGGGTGTGCCCAGAGGCGGTGGCGACAAAGTTATTGCTAGCCTGCGCGCTCAAAACATACATTTGATTATTAAATAGCCCATCAGTATAGGTGTAGTAAGCCCCGCTGAGTATTGCTTGTAGCTGGATGGTGTGTAAAAACTTGTTGTATTCTCTGGCTAGATCGGTGTTCAGATAGAGTGCATAGCCACTTGAAAAATAATTCCCAAATTCTCTAGATACACCCTCAATATGGGGGACATAGCTATGTTTGGTGTTCATGATTGCCACATTCCCCATACTGACATTATTCCACAAGCCTACAGATAAGTATTTTTTAAATAAGGAGAATTGCACTCCTAAGGGCACAGAGATCGAATTTTGCACATACCCATAGCCCACCTGACGCACGATATTATTGAATTGGTAATCCAGGGAGTAAAGGAGATGTTTCCAACCCAAGGGGGCTAAATACTTGTGGTATTGCAAATTGGGTAAAGATTGGAAGGTGGTGTTATTATTGATCTTGTTAAGGTTTAAAAAGTATTTGAGATAAAAGCCGTAAAAGTGATTATTGGTTTGGACATAGTAGTTCCCACGGGACATGTGAGTCGCATCCGTGATGCGTTTATTGACCTTTTCAAAACGCACATAGTCCAGATCATTCATGTAAAGAAAATCCAAATAAAAGGCGTTGTCTAAGGGGTGGTGCAACTTAAAATACTTTTGTAAAGTTTGGCGGCTAGCATTCATAGCTTCAAACCCAAAGACATTTTGGTTTCTGAGATCGTAAAGCCTAGTGTATTTATCGTAGTTGTAAAAATAACGCATGTTGAATAAAAACTTATCTTGGTGGGAATTGATCACTCTGGCTTGGAAGTTGATTCCCAAGCCCCTTTTAGATCGAATCTGGGGGGTGAAAGTCATATCCCACGAATCTTTGGGCGCAACATAAACAGGCTGTAAATAAATAAAGCCGGCTAAATTGGAAGTCCCAAACTCGGGGTATAAAAGCCCGCTAGCACGCTTGGTGCTTGTGGAAACAAAAACATAGGGCAGATAAAGGACCGGAATGTTCCCCAGATAGATTTTTGAATTCCACAGCGATAAATGCGATTTGGTTGAATTAAAATGCCCCGAAGAGGCCCGGACATGCCAAATGGGGTTATCAATGCTACACCCGGAGGTGGTGAGATTTTTAATATGGTATTTGTCATTGTCGGCATGGGCAATGTCGGCACTAATCCAAATTCCGGTAACACTATCTTGTACGTAGAAAGGAAAAATGAGCTCGTATTTTTCATCCAGCCTGATTTTCACATGCTCGCTTTGCACCAAGAGCCCCTCACCCCGATACACGCGCACATGCCCTTCTAAAGTAGCTTCTTTTTTTTTGGTGTCATACACTACTTGATCGGCTAGGATATAGACATCGTAGTTGAGTAAAATCGCATGCCCGCTAGCCGTAACAACATTGTTCTTGGCTTCAACATGGTCGGCCATGAGTTCAAAAATCTTGTGGTTTTTCTTATCAAATTTTTGCACAGCCACTTGTTGCTTACTCTGTGCCAAGACCCACAGCAATACCAGAAAAAGAAAAAAGCGCAACACCACTCATCTAGTCACAATAACAAGGGTTTTGGCATGTTTATCATGGAAAATCCGCCCAAATTTATCTTTGGAAAAAAGGGCAATGGGGTAGAACAACAACAACTCTTTGAACAACCAACGCTTCAATCTTGCACTCAAGGGGGGTTTATCCCAAGTTCTCAAGGCGACTACACGCAAATGGAACACAAATTTGCCAATGGTCGTACCCAAAAAGCCCATCAAGAGCATCTCATAAAGCCCATGCACCACCACGCATAAAAGTAAAAAACGCAAGGATAAATAAGACTCCAGCAACTGCCCTAAATGCAACGCAGATAACCAACGCATGTTCAAATCCCATGCCAAAAACCCCACCCATAATAAATCCACCAGAAACGCTCCCACCCTCCAGCCAAAGGGTGCAATCACCAAATGCTCTTTATAGAGCACCTCTTCTATTTTTTGCTCATCCATGGTGATATGCCCATTAAAGTGCGCCAATATCCTCTCTAAATTGCATGCCTTCAAACTGCACTTTTTTAACCAAACCATAGGCATGGTTTTTAGCCTCTGTGAGAGATTTGCCCTTGCCTACACACACGCACACCCGCCCCCCAGAGACCACAAACAAGCCATTTTCTTGAGCGATCCTGCCTAGATCCAAATGCCCGGTTTTTTCATCAAAGGGATCGATGTAAATGCTCTGCCCTTGTGAAATTTTGTAGGGGTAATCTTTAGAGGCTAACACCACACCTAGGGAGTGTTGGTGGTGCAACTCCAAGTGCAAATTTTGTAAAGTGCCCGCAATGGTGGCTTCGCACAAATCTAAAAGAGGGGTTTTGAGCAAGGGTAACAATACACTGCACTCTGGATCGCCAAAACGTACATGGCACTTTAACAAATAAGGCTCTAATTGCCCCTCTGTTGGCACCACCATGATTTCTACAAACAACACACCCACAAAGGGCGTGCCCTGTCTGACCATCTCATCTAAAATGGGTGCAACAATGGTGGAGGCAATTTTTTGCCTGAATGCCTCATCGCAAAAATGAGTGGGGGCAAAGGCTCCCATCCCGCCCGTGCGGGGTCCATCGCCCGAGAGTTGTTTATAATTTTGGCATGGAGGCAATAATAAAAAATCTTGGTGGTGTGCCAAAGCCAAGATCGAGAGCTCAAAGCCCTCCAAAAAATGTTCCACCACAACTCTCGAGTGTTTTTCTTGCACAAAAAAGCGTTCTAAGGCTAGCTGGGCTTCTGGAGCGTTTTTAGCAATGACCATATTTTGGATTAAGTCATCTGGCCCAATTACAAGGGGAAAGTCACAGCTTTGCACCTGTTCTCTGGCTATGTTGTAGTCCTGTGCAATAAAAAAGGGAGAAGTGGGGATATTTAAATTCAAGGCTAAATTCTTGGTAAAACTCTTAGAGGCCTCTAGGATACTGGCTTTTTGACTAGGCCCAAAAACTTTAATTTCTGCTTGAATCAGTGCATCGCTCAGTCCCTCTATTAAAGGTTCTTGAGGTCCAATCACCACCAAGTCAATATGTTTATCTGTAGCAAAACGGATAATTTGAGTGTGATCTTCTAGTGCCACATTTTCGCCAATGCTCTGTGTACCCCCATTGCCCGGAGAAAAATAAATATCGCCTATACGGGCATCTTCTCTAAACTTGCGCCCCAAAGCATACTCTCTAGCACCACCCCCAATGATTAGAATCTTCTTTTTCATTCAGTCCCTATTTTATCAATCCACCCAAACGACCGTTACTATTCTTGCGTAGTTCAAAGAAGCTACAATCTAGGCTAAGAGGGTTCTCTTAGGTGGCAGATTCTACCAAAGAAAATACCAAATCACACAAAAACCACTACAATTAGCCTAATCTAATGAATAAAAGAACTTGCCAATGTTAGAAACACGCATCGCCCAGGCATCTTTACAATGCTAGAGTCCATTATAATTGAAATTTGCTTAAGCTTTCGCCATAAGAAACACGGCTCAAAATAAGACCCTCTGGAGCTAGGGGCATATGGTAGATATGCCTTTTAAGCCCAATTTGATCGCCTAAATCTAATAAGCTCATTTTGCCCAAACTACACGCCAAAGCTGCCCCCACCATCAAACGCACCTGTGCCCTTAAAAAGGCATTAGCCTCCACAACCACCACGACACAGGGTAAATTACAGATCGTATAGCCATAACAATATACCTTGTAGATTGTGCGGATCGTGCTTTTAGGATCGCTACCTTGTTTGCAAAAATACCCAAAATCATGCGTGCCCACAAATAAATCTAGGGCTTTTTGCAAATCATGCAAGCTCCCATGCGGGTGGGGGGCGATGTAGCGGGCCAAAAAGGGGTTAAGCACTTTGGGGGCTAGGACATAGCGGTAAGCTCTTTTGGATGCCCAAAATCTAGGGTGGAAATCCAGCGGGGCGGGGGTGATGGCTTTACAGACAATGTGGGGGGCAAGTTTAGCGGGCAAATAATGGGCTAATTTGGCACAATCTATAGGCAAGTGCGTAGCGAAGGAGATCACTTGGTGGCTGGCATGCACGCCCTTATCGGTGCGCCCCGCAGCTAGAATGGGGCTAGCAATCCCCAAGCTTAAAAGGGCTTGTTCTAGCTTGCCCTCCACACTTGGCAAGCCCTCTTGTTTGGCAAACCCACAAAAGGCACTGCCATCATAGGCGAGCACCACTTTAAAGCGTTGCATCAATAAAAACGCACAATCATGCGTCTATAGAGCGCATACGAACCTAGTAACCACACAAGGGGCAAAATAGCAACAAAAATCAAGGGGGCATCTTGGCTAATGACATGCATGCACAAAAAATAAATCCCCACAGCCAAGAGCACATAAATATAAGAAAGGTTTTTAGAAAAACGGGGGTTGGCAATCCCAAAAGTGAGGATAAGAAAAATGCTGGCTAGGGGGAAGAGCGCGACTAAAATGGCTTGGGTAAAACGCCTTTTTTGGTTTTTGTTTGCATCTTTGCCAAAAGCACTTTTCCAGTAGCCAATGTAATCATGGGAGTGCAAAAAAACTGGATTTTTGTTGCTAGAAGAGGCGATTCTATTTTTTAAGGCGAGCTGGCCAAACTGGACCTTGCGCAATTGATCTTTTTGGGCAAAATAGGCATTCCCGTGTTCGAGTTGGAGTTCAAATACACCTTGTTGGTTTTTGATCTGCCCTTGTTTGGCAATGATAAAACTCTCTAGGGCTAACCCTTTGTGTGAAAATAAAATCACATCATTAAAGAGATTCCCTTGATTGCTCCCAATATAAACCAGCCAATCGCCCAATTTCTGCCCAAATTCGCCCGGGTGGATATTCACATCGATCTTTTCTTTTTTGGACTGAATAAAGGAGTAATACGCGCTCTTAGAAGCGGGAACCAAAATTAAAGAGAAGACGAGCAAAACCAAGCTCACAAACACACACAAAGGTAGAAAGGCTTTCACCAAACTTTTAGGTGAGATACCCAAAGAAAAAAAGACCAAGAGTTCGTGGTCATAGGAGAGTCGTGCTAATCCAATGGCACACGCCCCAAAAAAGGTAATGGGGATGATGAAAAAGATCGTCCCGGGCAAGGAGTAGATGTAAAGTTGCACCAAATCCAAAAAACTCAATTTCACCACGAGAGTTACACTGGCAATGCCAATAAGCATCACAATAGAGGCGATGAAAAAGAGCACCAAAAAGAAAGAGAAAAACACTTGTGAGATGGCATAAAACATATAGGATTTAGCCATCTGCACTAAACACTCCTTGCGGGCTAAAGCCCCCGCTCAATCCCATCTAGAATGGGCACGAATAAGCAACGATCCAGCACCTGATCCACTACCAAAACCCCACCTTTTTTAATAAAACGGGTGATCTTTTGGGCTTGGTTGTCCAAAATGGGAGCCACTAAAATACCCCCTTCTTCAAGTTGATCGTTCAGTGCCGGGGGGATGCTACGCGTGCAGGCAGAAAATAAAATGCGATCATAGGGTCCATACTCACTCCAGCCTAGTTGCCCATCTCCTAGCTTGGTGTGGATATTGGTTGCTCCTAGTTTTCTAAAACGTTTCTTAGCCTCCACCAAGAGCTTTTCAATGCGCTCAATGCTGAAGACTCGCCTAAAGAGTTTGGAGAGCACCATCGCCTGATACCCACTCCCACACCCAATTTCTAAGACACTATCAGCCCCTTGAGGCTTTAAAAATTGGGTCATCTTAGCCACGGTTAGAGGAGAGCTGATGAATTGATCGGCTCCCATTGGTAAGGCATCCAAACTATAGGCTAATTGCTTAGAGGGGACAAATTCCTCGCGATTGATCGCGCAAATGGCATTCTTGATGGACTCCTCTAGGCTAAAATGTTGGGCAATCGCCTCACACATGTGTGCGTTCTTAATTTGGAACACTAAAACCCTTCAAAACTCAAGCTACCCTTAGAGTAATTGCTCACTCTAGCTTCAAAGAAGTTCGATCGGTGGCTATTAAAATTAGCAAACTGATCCACCCATTTGAGGGGATTTTTGGTGTGATAAAGTTTAGGCAAACCCACAACGGCCAAGCGTGTATCTGCCAAGTATTCGATATATGCCCTAAGTGCCCTAGGGTTGAGATCCAAAATCTCGCCTTGTGTGATATACGCTCCCCAAGCACTCTCCAAATCCACCGCCTCTTTAAACATGGCGACCACCTCTTCAATGAGATCGGGGCTAAACAAATCTGGACGCTCTTTTCTCAAAGAATTGATCATGTTTTGGAATAAGCTCAAATGTGTAACCTCATCTCTTTGGATAAAGCGGATCATCTGTGCTGAGCCTAGCATTTTGCCCCCTCTAGCGAGCGCATAAAAAAAGCTAAACCCGCTGTAAAAATAAATGCCCTCTAAAATTTGGTTGGCAAACAAGACTTTTAACAAATTGCGTTCGGTGTGCGCATGTGCCAAATCCATATAAACTTGCGCCACACAGTCATTTTTATTTTTCAACGCCTCATCGGTGCGCCACATTTCATAAATCTCATCACTATTAGCACTAATGCTCTCCACCATGACCGCATAGCTATGGCTGTGCAACGCCTCTTCAAAGGCTTGGCGTACCAAGCATAAATTGATCTCTGGGCTGGTGATAAAGGGATTAACATTGTCAATTAAATTATTTGTCTGCAAGCTATCCATGAAAATAAGCTGGGCTAGTGCGCGATCGTAGCCGATTTTTTCTTGCTGGGTGAGCTTCAAGTAGTGGTTTTTATCCCCGTGCATGCTCACTTCTTCAGGAAACCAAGTATTGGTCAGCATCGTTTTCCAAAGCTTGGTAGCCCATGGGTATTTGATTTGGTTGAGATCAAACATGCTAGTGGGGTTGCCTCCAAAGATTTGGCGATCCTGTGCTCGCTCTGTGGAGTGGGGGTTATAGATTTTTTTACGGTCCAAGGTCTGTTTTTTCATAGATGCCTCTTATCATAATTTGGAGGAGCGATCATACTTTAAAGTAGCTGATCCCTACATAAATGGATTTTTTCAGTGATTTTTAAACTTGCGGGGGTAGAATAGTGGTTTTTATAAGCGGAAGTGGCGAAATTGGTAGACGCACCAGACTTAGGATCTGACGCCGCAAGGCGTGGAGGTTCGATTCCTCTCTTCCGCACCATCACCCTAAAATCTTTTGGCGCACCACCCAATCATAAAGTCTATCAGGCAAGCATTTTTTAGCCCACACCAATAAATGGGCGTGTTTGCCCACCAAATAACGCGTTTTGGGGCGGGGGGCTTGCAAGGCTTGCAAAATGCATGTGGCGATCACTTGGGGTTTTGTAGCCCTCTGGTAGGTTTGCTTGTAAAAGGTACTGGCTTTTTGGCACTCCACATCATAAGGGCTTTTAGGATCGGGGGTATAGGCGTTCAGCGTGCCCTGATCCCATTTGGTCTCAATCGCCCCGGGCTCAATGAGCACCACCTGCACCCCAAAAGGGATGAGCTCGGCGCGCAAACAATCGCTATAGGCCTCTAGGGCGTATTTGCTGGCATGGTACCAGCCTAAAAAAAGCGTGGTGGATCGCCCTGCACTGGAGGCAACATTGATGATCTTAGGGCTAAGATGGGCATTTTGGCGCAAGGTGGGCAAGAATAAAGAAGTGAGTTGGGCGATGCTAAACAAATTGACTTGAAAAAGAGCTTTGGCTTGCTCTAGGCTATGTTCCTCTAAACTCCCCAACAAACCATAACCGGCATTGTTAATCAACACACTAATTTGGGAGTCTTGATCCAAAATCTTTTGGACCACTTGCCTAACCTGCGCCTCATCACTCAAATCACAATCCAAGCGCACACAATTAGGGTGTTGCAACACCTCTAGGGTGCTCACCCGTCTAGAGATCGCATAGAGTTTATAACCTTTTTCTAGCAATAATAAGGCACATTGCAACCCAATCCCGCTACTCGCCCCGGTCAGCACCACGCTAGCCATGTTGCCTGCCCAAATATTGTTCCCATTCATAGGCACTAGAAACAATGTTTTTTAGGTCATCAAACTGGGGCTTAAAGCCAACCTCTAAGATTTTGGCATTGTCGGCAATCAAAGAGCTTGGATCGCCCACACGCCTAGGCGCGATTTGCACTTTGAAATCCACCCCGGAAACTTCCTTAACTTGCTTGATCACCTCCAGCACGCTATAACCCCGACCATAGCCCACATTGTAGATCGCATTTTTGTGGGTGTCTAGCAAAGTATTAAAAGCCTGCAAATGGGCGAGGGCGAGATCATCAATGTGGATAAAATCGCGGATACAAGTCCCATCGGGTGTGGGGTAGTCATTCCCAAAAATCTGCATAGAGGGGCGTTTGTGGGTGGCGCATTCACAAGCAACCTTGATCAAGTGGGTCGCATTTTGGGCGCGTTGCCCCAAACCAAAGGGGGTTGTGTAGTCATTAAAATGAGTCGCCCCCGCCACATTGAAATAGCGCAAAATCGCACATGAAAAATCCTCTGCTAGGCTGGTATCTAATAAAATGCGCTCCGCCATCATTTTAGAAGCACCATACGGATTGATAGGCTTTAGGGGAGCTTGCTCATTCACGGGATAATCGCTGGGTTCATAAACGGCCGCACTGGAGGAAAAAAGCAAGTGTTTGATGCCATGTTGGGTGCAAAGTTTGGCGAGTTTGAGGGTGTTGAGCGTGTTGTTTTCATAATAGCTCAATGGCATGCGCGTGGATTCTTCCACGCTGATTTTAGCTGCAAAGTGCAACACGCCTAAGATGGGGTACTTAGCTAAAAGCTGGCTTAGAGCTGGGCTATCTTGCAAATCTAGATGCACAAACCCCACCCGATTGGAGGCGTAATTTTGCGTAATTTTGCGTAATTTTGCGTAATTTTGCGTAATTTTGCGTAATTTTGCGTAATTTTGCAAACTTTGCAAATGGATGTCAAACCCCGTACTCAAATTATCCACAATGAGCAGAGAATAGGGCGTGTACTCCAAAAACCAACGCGCTACACTCGAACCAATATACCCGCAAGCCCCAGTAAAAAGCAACATAGCAACCCCTAAAACATGACAATTTAACCCGATATTATCTAAAATCCACTAAAATAACGCCATTTTGAATCAAGGAGCTCCTATGGGAAACATGCAAGAATTAGTGATGGATACAACCGCTAGCGTGGGCGACCCTAGACAGTTGGTGATGTCTTTTTTAGTTACCCCTACGATGGTTAATTTCAATAATGTCATGCACGGGGGGGAGTTGCTCAATCTGCTAGATAAAGTCGCCTATGTGTGCTCCACGCGCTATTGTGGGTATAGCACGGTTACTTTGAGCGTGGATCGCGTGTTGTTCAAACACCCTATCCCCATCGGGACTTTGGTTACCTGTTTTGCCAGTGTGAATTATGTGGGCACCAAGAGTTGTGAGGTGGGAATCAAGGTGATCTGTGAGGATTTTAAAACCAAAGTCGCCACCCACACTAATAGCTGTTATTTCACGATGGTGGCCATGAAAGATGGCAAGACGATCGCTATGCCTCCCTTTACCCCCTGCACCGACAAAGAAAAAGAACGTTATGAAAGAGCGATTAGACGCAAGGAAGCCCTCAAGAGTACCCAAAAAGCGGCGTTGAAAAAATAAGGCAAATCCAAAAATCCAAAGTAACTAAAGCTAGGGATTGAGACGAATCCCTACCCCAAAGCGGTTGGAAAAGACATCATATTCATAAAGACCATCGCCATAGCCATTAAAATACTGCATGTAAAGCCCGACAAAACGGCTGATCCTAAAGGTATAACCAATACGGATCGCGCCATGCCAGCGTTTATAACGCCAATATTGCGTGAAAATGTCATAGATGCGCATTTCAAAATGATGCCGACCCCGCCTATAGTCGATCAAAGCATTCCCATAACCCATAAAATCGATCAAATTAGGGTTGGATTGGTTGTAAGGGATATAGGGCCAGTAAGCAACTCTAACTTTAAGCCCTCCCTTTTGCCATGTAAGCTTGAATACCGGGCGTTGCCCTGCACTCACTGAGCGGCAACCCCCATCAAGCCCCCCCTGCTGGACAATTATTTGCTTATTTTCTTCTGTAATATGAACGGGTGTTCCCGGAAAGGCATCAGTGGGATTCCCATTGCGGAAGGGTTGGTAACATTGCCTGCCCCCAATGCCATTGGAAATATGTTGCCAACCAATCCAAAACTCACTCAGATACCCCATCTTTTTGGTAAAAAAGGGGATATTGAGAGGATAGACATAAATAAGCTCGGGCATGTAATTGACCATGCGCATGGGCGCGCTTTGGGGGTTATTGTAAATTTGAAACCAGTTGGTTTGGGTGTAGGCTAAATAGAGCGTCCCAGTGGTGAAGAGAAAATGCCGGATAACCGGAATCCTAAAACTCACTTGGAATTTAAATTCAGTGCTTTGGTAGCGGTTAATGCTGGGGAAATACCACTGGTAAATGGGGGTAAAACTATGGTAAAAGGGCATAAAATAAGTCCCGCGGTATTCCATAATATCCAAGTATTTTTTGGCAAAGTCGCTTAAGATATTGACTTTTTTGGGCTTTCTGGGGGGTACGCTCCAAGAGTTTTTGAGGCCATAAAACCATGGCTTGTAAAAATCCGGGTATTGAGGACCAGTCGTATAACCCTTGTGGGCTAACTGCGAGGGACTTAGGCGGTTATTAGCCTCCTCACCCCCTAAAAAACAAAGATAAACACAGCTTGTTAGGAAAACCCGGCGCATGGGCTAACTTTTCTTAAGCTGTAAAAATAGAATGAGGATCATCACCACCGGTGCCACAAAGCGCACACCAAAAATCCACACCTGAAATCCCAAACGGGTTAAAAAGCGTTTGCTGGCTTTATAAATGCGTTTTTGATCCAAGACCCACCCTAAAAAAATTACCGAGAACAAACCTCCCAAGGGCATTAAGATAGACGAGACACTAAAATCTGCCCAATCAAAAATATTTTTACCCCCAAATGTGAGGAATGGCGCATATTGCTTGTGGATTGACAAGATCACCAAAATCCCCACAAAATAAATTCCTAGACCCACTAAAAAGCAAGCTTTGGCGCGACTCCATTTCAAATGATTCATCAAATAGAGTGTAACGGGTTCTAGCATGGACACTGTAGAGGTGATCCCTGCAAAGATCAAGGCTAAGAAAAATAAAAAGGCGATGATCGAACCGGCTAAACCCATTTGATAAAAGATCAAGGGCAAAGAGATAAAGACCAGCCCCACCCCCTGAGAGGGTTCCCCATTGAAGTTGAAGATGAAGGTGAAAATCATTAACCCGGCAATTAAAGAAATGGCAATGCCGGGCAAGACCACCCATAGCGAACTGCCTAACAAATTTTCATTAGACTTGGTAAAAGCCGCGTAGGTGGTGATCGTGCCCACCCCTAGACTTAAAGAGAAAAACATCTGTCCCAACGCATCTAAGAATACCCTTAGGTTAATTTTGCTGGCATCAAAAACAAACATGTAGTGCATGGCCTGCGAAAAGCTAGGTAGAGTCATAGCATAAACAAGCAAACCGATAAAAACCAAAAACAACAAGGGCATCAGCCACAAGCTCAACCGCTCGATCCCCTCTTTAATCCCCTTAGAAACAATCCAAACGGTCAGCCACAACCACACACTAAAGCCAAAAATCTGCCAAAACAAATCTTGAGAACTCAAGTGTGAAAACGCTTCTTGAGATATTGCCAAAGAGGAGGGTAGATTGAAGCTCACCTTAATTAAGTAGTAGAACACCCAGCCTAACACCACCGTGTAAAAAGACAGAATAAGAGGCCCTCCTAGCAAGAAGATCGCGCTAAATCCCCAAATTTTCTTGCGCTTGGTATCAAGGTGTTGGTAGCAAGAAACCACATCTTTACGCCCCAAGTTGCCAATGATCATATCAGCAAGCAACATTGCAATCCCCAAGCTTAAGGTCAAGCCTAAATAGAGCAGGACAAATGCCCCGCCCCCATTGCTCCCAGCCATGTAGGGGAAACGCCAAATGTGCCCTAGCCCAATCGAGCTCCCCAAAGTGGCTAAGATAAAACCTAACTTAGAAAAACCCATACTAGCCCTGCAAAATCTTCACAGCCCAAATCACCAAAATCACGATGGGTGCAATGAATTTTAGTAAGAAAACCCACACAGAAAACATCCACTTATTTAAAAAGTGCAAGCTCACCGCATAGAGTTTTGTCCTGCTCACCACCCAACCCACAAAAAGCACAGAAACCAACCCCCAAAAGGGCATTAAAATCGAGGTGGAAAAAAAGTCTGTCAAGTCAAAAAGATTCTTGCCAAAAAATCCTAAATGAGTCCCATACTTCGCATCCAAAGAGAAGATGAGCAGTACACCTATCACAAAGACCACCCCAGTAAGCCCCCATGTTGCCTTAAAACGCGGATAATTTTTATCCACTAAATACTGCACGGGGGGTTCTAAAAGGGCAATGGTAGAGGTGATCCCTGCAAAGGCTAGGGCACATAAAAACAAAACAGACACTACGCTCCCCATCA
The DNA here is from genome assembly GCF_007280785.1 of Helicobacter mehlei. NCBI lineage: Bacteria > Pseudomonadati > Campylobacterota > Epsilonproteobacteria > Campylobacterales > Helicobacteraceae > Helicobacter > Helicobacter mehlei. The sequence goes on along the minus strand of NZ_VKGC01000008.1, from coordinate 12,899 downwards.
CTCCCATTTTAGAAAACACCACAGGCAGGGATACAAAAATCAATCCCGCCCCTTGCGAAGGATTAGCCCCGTATTCAAACACAAAGGTAAAGATCATCAAGCCGGCCATCAAGGAAATTGCAATGCCGGGCAAAACAATCCACACCGCGCTTTTGAGCAAATCCTGCCTGCGGTGTGTGGAAGAAGCGTAGGCGATGTTGATCCCTATGCCCAAGCTCAAAGCAAAGAACACCTGCCCTAGCGCGCTCACAAAAACCTTTTGGTTGAACTCTGCTAAGCGAATCCCAAACATGAAGTCTAGGGCTTTTTTAAAGGAAACCTGCGTGGAGGCATAAATGAGCAAGCCTATGAAGATGATAAATAACAAGGGCATTAAGATAAAGTTGAGTTTCTCAATGCCATCTTTGACCCCCCTAGAAACCACCCAAGCACTCAGCAAGAGGGTTACTGCCAGCCCAGCTACCTGCGTGCCAATGGAATTACCTAAGAGATCAGTTAAAATTTGTTCAGAAGCCTTAATGTCTGTGGGTAAGTTAAAGCTCACCACAGCTAAGTAATAGAACACCCAGCCTAGCACGATCCCATAGAAGGTCAAGATGATGGGTCCGGTGAAGAGCATGAGCCCCGCATAACGCCAAGTTTTGCGCTCCGGGTGGGGGTCTAGCTCAGCAAAGGCAGCCGCGACATCTTTTTGGGTGCTCTGTCCTATCACCATTTCAGCAATCAACATGGTAAGCCCAATCGTGAGTGAGAGGATCAAAAAGAGAATCACAAACCCACCCCCGCCACTGGTGCCGGCCATGTAGGGGAAACGCCAAATGTGTCCGAGCCCTATTGAACTGCCCAAGGCAGCTAACACAAACCCTAGTTTTGAAAAGCTATTCACCAAAACTCCTTTCTCTTGATATTAAAAAAGTGCCCATTCTAGCACAAAAAAAATTAAGGTTTAATATATCTTTACAAAATCATGCTATTCGTAGAGATTTTATCCAAAAAAGGGAATCTATGCGTCTGCGGGTTTATTATGAGGATACCGATTGTGGTGGGATTGTTTATCATGCCAACTACTTTAAATATTGCGAGCGGGCTAGAAGTGAGGTGTTTTTTAAAGCGCACTTGATCCCCCAAGACCAAGAACACGCCTTTGTGATTCAGAGTCTGCAAGCCCAATTTGGCGCACCCGCTATGTTGGGCGATAGCTTAGAGGTCCAAACACAACTTCTAGCCCTCAAAAAGGTGAGTGTATCCCTCCAACAAGAAATCTTTAAGATCACCTCCCAAAAACCCGAATTGCTTTTTAGCATGCAAATTAAGATCGGCTTTATCCACCTCCCCACCAAAACCGCCACACGCATACCCCCTCACTTTGTAAGGCTTTTGCATGGACTCCAATAAGCTCCAAATCACCTACCCCACTCTTTGGGAATACCGCCTCATCACCGACAATCCTAGGGCCCTCCTAGAGGAACTCCCCCAAATTTTGGGCAGACAAGATTACAAGGCGGATTTAAACCACATGAGCGCGCATGGCAAATACACCAGTTTGCAACTCTGCTTAGAGGTGCAAAGCCAAGAGGAACGCGATCGCCTCTTTAGTGCCCTTAGCACCCATGCGTTTGTAAAGTGGGTGCTTTGAGGGTGGGCTTTTCTAGCGGTGGCAGGGTTAAAGAGAGATTAGAAATATCTAGGTAGTAGAAAATATCCTTGTTATTTTCATAGCCCGTAATGATGAGTTGCCCCCCGACAAAAGCTAACGCACTGGGGTTGTTAATCGCATCAGGCAAACCATAAGCATCGATAATCTGCCCATCTAAGGGGTTGATCACCAAGAGGGCGTTATAGGCCTTACTGAGTGCGAATAAACGCTCTTGATAGAAAGCTAGTCCAGAAATATAAAACTCTGAGAGAGAACGCCCTTCTTTGAGGGGATTATTGCTTGAGGTCTGCACCACACGTTCAAAACTCAAGCCCAAATCTTGATCCAGCATGCCAATTAAGATCAACTGCTTGTAGCGTTTGTTAGGCACGGTGAGCATGTAGGTGTAAGTCCCATCACTACGGGCACTCAGCACATAGTAAGTAGAAGCACGGCTTGTTCTTAGGCGGTTACGCCCGATCTCATCAAAATGGTGTGCGCCTTGTAAGAAGTTGGGGAAATTATTTTTTGCTTGGGGGTTATAAGCCACATCCACACTGCTTTTATTAGCCCCCATCAAGCGGATCACATTCCCCACCATATTTGCCCCGACAAAATTCTCCACCGACACAGAATAATCCTTGTCCAACACCAAATGTACCAACACCTTGTTTAAATCTTGATTGACGATGTAAAGCCCCTCTTTTTGGGTGCTGATCAAAAAGGTATTTTTGAGCATGGCATTATTCCCCGCAAAGGTATCAGGCGAAAAGCTAAAGGGGGCGGGCTTGAGTGTTGGGGCGCACCCATCAGCCTCTTGTGTGTTGCCAAGAGGATTAGCAGGCATTGCAAGGGTGAGGCTAGAGGGGCTAGATGTCAAAGGTTGGAGGGGGTCAGATGGGGGGGTTGGGGGTTCTTTGGTGGCTAGAAAATTGAGATCGCTAATGGGCGCATTGAAGGGCAAGGTGCTAGGCTTGCTCTCTAGCAAGATCAAATGTTTATTAATCACCAGCGGGGCGTTTTGGTAATGGCGATCCCAGTTGTGCTTGTCATTGGCCAAGATGGGCGCATCCACCACTCTTTTACTGAGTAATCTAGGAAAGCCCATGTGCTTCCAGTTAGCCGTGCTCCAAATATTTTCATGCAAACGCCAAGAAAAGCGAATCGGATCGCCATGCCCTAAATAGGGAAAAGGGCCGGTGGAAATAAACGCCTGCACCATGTTAGAGAACACCACCACGCTAAAGATGGCAAAAGCCCACAGATTGGCACGGCTCAATTTGCGATAAGGCAGGCGTTGCCCGTAGAGATAAAGCCCCCCCTCTTGGCTTAAAAGGCTAAAATCGGGTGCAAAGAGCAACAACCCCCCCAAGATCAACGCCACCATCCAAAACACAAACTCAGCCCAAAATTGTGTGTGTAGTCCCAAAATAGAGAGGGCAAACCCCTGTCCGACATCCTCTAGGGCATGGTTGCCCATGTGGTAAAAGCTTTGGTAAAGCCCCCCTGCTGTGATCAAAATTAAAATGGCTAGGTATTTGGGTTTGATCCCATAACGCACGATAAACAAACCTGCCAAAGCGATATAAACCATGCTTTGGCGCTCCGCCCAACACTGGATACAAGGCGAATCGTGGTAAATAAAACCCAAGATCAAATTAGCAATCCCCACCGGTAAAGCCATGATGCCAATAATGGCTAGAGAGAATAAAAAGTAGAAGGTTCTAGGTTGTGCCATGTTTAACCGCTATTTTGGTGTGATAAGCCCCCATGCTAACATAAAAAAGCTTAACCCCCTAAGCCCTATGTTGTAGCGGGGGTTTAAGAACACATTTATTTTTGGCTATTGCTCCAGTTTGCCTTGATACCAAGCTGGGCAATCTTTGAGGCTTGCACAATCTTTAAACATGTCACCTAAGCCATGATGGACATTAGATACATCCCACTTATCTAAAGGTTGGTTAAAATCCTCGCAACCATAAAACATATGCCCCATATCTGTAACGCTAGACACATTCCAGCTATTCAGGGGCTGGTTAAAGATCGCGCACTTTTTAAACATGCAATTCATCTTCTCCACCTTCGATACATCCCAGCTAGAAATATCATGGTTAAACAGAATCGCGCGGTAAAACATGCCCTCCATGTTGCTTACATGCGATACATCCCAGTTTTCTAGCCCCTCAAAATCTTTGCGCATAAAGGCGGGGGCTTGATCCCCATGGGACGTGGCATGCGAAAACACGAAGCTTAAATCCGTGATTTGGCTAATGTCAATCTCCCCTAAATGCACGCTTTCATCGGCGGCTAATTTTTTAAGTTCCTCCTTGTTTTGGGGGCAATATTTTTTAGCATGCGGCACAGCCGGGTTCTCGCCCAAAGCGTGGCTCTTAAGGGTGGTTAGCACTTCCTCTAACTTGGTAACCCCCTTTTTTAACCCCTCAGAGACACTGGGGGGTATGTTGATTCTTTTGGCTCCGGCATGCTTGATCTGACTTAGCAATTCCTCTAATTTTTCTAACACCTTGTTCATGGACAACCTTTCCAAACTAGAATGAAGGGCATTGTAACACAAAGCCCAACATGCATGGCAAACATGCCACCATCTCAGTCCGGATACCAACGGGGGCGTCTAGCTAGGCTATCACAGCCAGAAAACATTGAATGTGCCTCTCTCACCTTAGAGATTCTCCAGCAATCAATGTTTTGGTTAAAACGGCTACAACCGCTAAACATCTGAGACATCTTTGTTACATTTGAAGTGTCCCAACTATCTAAAGGCTGGTTGAAACTAGAGCAATCCCTAAACATACAACCCATATTTTCTACGCTAGAAGTGTCCCAATCGTTCAAGGGCTGGTTAAAACGCTTACAGCCATCAAACATGCAAAACATATCTTTGACGCTGGAGACATCCCAATCCTCTAAGGGCTGATTGAAAGACTCGCAATGGCTAAACATGCCCCACATCTCCTCCACCCTAGAGACATCCCAATTATCTAAGGGTTGATCGAAGTTTTTACAATTTTCAAACATGCCATGCATGTTTTTAACATTGGACACATCCCAGTCGTTTAAAGATTGGTTAAAACGGGCATCCTCATCTCCATAGCTACTCATGGCAAACATCTCTCGCATAGTCTCTACACTAGAGACATCCCAGTTGTCTAAAGGCTGGTTAAAGCGAAAGCAATATTTAAACATGTATTCCATGTTTTTAACATTGGAGACATCCCAGCTATTCAAAGGTTGGTTAAAGTTTTCACACCTACTAAACATCCCCTCCATGTTTTCCACGCTAGAAACATCCCAACCATCCAAAGCCCCATTAAAATTGCGGCAACCGCTAAACATGCTATACATGTTTGTTACCCTAGAGACATCCCAGCGATCTAGGGGTTGGTTAAAATTTTGGCAATCATTAAACATGAGTCCCATATCATTGACTCTAGATGCATTCCAGCCATTCAAGGGTGCGTTAAAATTTTTACACCCTGCAAACATGCAATCCATGCGTGTTGCACTAGAAACATCCCAACGATCTAAGGGCTGGTTGAAGTTGGCACAATAACCAAACATAAAAATCATATCTTGCACCCTAGAGACATCCCAGTCATTCAAAGGTTGGTTGAAGTTTTGGCAACCAAAGAATAAGAAAGTCATGTGCTCTACCTTAGAGACATCCCAACTATTCAAGGGCTGGTCAAAGTTTTCACACAGCCTAAACATCGCCTCCATGCTCTCTACCTTAGAGACATCCCAACTTGAGATGTCATGGTTAAAATGGATGGCTTTATAAAACATGGCTTTCATGTTGGTAACATGGGAGGTGTCCCAGTTTTCTAAGCCCTCAAAGTTTTGGCGGGTGAAGGGTTCGACTTCGTCGTCTTCGTACCCCCCCCCCCCAGTGGTGTGCGAAAACACAAAACTTAAATCCGTGATTTGGCTAATGTCGATCTCACCTAAATGCACGCTTTCATCAGCGACTAATTTTTTCAACTCCTCTTTGCTTTGGGGGCAATATTTTTTAGCCATTTTAGGCGTAGCTTTGGTGGTGGTGGGGGCACTTAAAGCGGGATGCTCTTTTAGAGCCATTAGCACGCCTTCCAAATCAAAAACACTTTTTTCCAAACTTGCCAAGGAGTCCAAAACCTCCTTAGCGGTGCTGACCTGCTCTAGACTGGCTAGAGGCGTGTTGATTTTAGCTCTCAGGCGTTTAAGCAAAATCAATACTTTTTCTAACTCTGTATCGTCCTCTAAGCTGGCATAGTGGTTCTCTAGGGCTTGGCTTAGATGAGTCAAAGCTCCGACTAATGCGCTAAATTTGGCATGCAAGTCCTTAGCCTCAGCCCCCGCATCTAGTCCCTCCTCTAACATCCCCCTAGCTAAACGCCCCGCTCGCTTAGCACTTTTGACCTCTTGTTCTAACTTCTCTAAAACCTCTTGCATGTATCCTCCTAACAAATAAAATGAGAACTGCTCTAACATAAAAACACTTCCAGCGGATAATTTTTGTCCATCTTTTTAAGGTCCAAATACGCTTGGATGATCAAAAACTCATCTTTGGGGTGGGTGCTTAGGCGTTCTTTAACCTGCTCGATCATCTCTAAATCCAGCAAAACATACAAAAACCCCTTTTCGGCTAGCTCGTCTTTTTCAGCCAAAAGCTCAAAGAATTTAAACCAATCATCGGGAGATAAAAAGGCTTTAGAATCCAAAGCCATTTTACAATACTCTTGTTTGCTATAACCCACCGCCGTGCAAAAATCCACAACCTCTGCGCGATCTAGGGCGACTTTTTGTTGCCAAAAGGCATCTAAAAGGACTTGCAAAACGGATTTATCTAACAAATTTTGCGTCTGCTTCAACACCTTAGAGACTTCTTTAGGCGTGCCTTTTTTAATGATCTCCACAAGCGCATCGCGTTTAAGCTCTAGGCTAAATTGATCCTTTTTGATCACCTCGTTGGCATAGCGCAAATCTTGCGTGATTTTGTTGCGGATATTTTGGAGATAAAAAGGATGCTCGGCGTAAAACTCAAACTTCTTCATCTCCACCTCTTGTTTTTGCTCGATACTTTGGTAAATCCCCAAAAGCTGATCCACTTTTTCATGCCCACTTTTGGGTGTGTTCAAATCGGCTTGCAAAACAAAACGCCCCAAAATGGCGGAGAGTTTGTCAAATAAGGGGCTATAGTAATTTTCCTTGCTAAAGGTGTGTTTGCTCTCTTGGTCGATGATCTGGCGGGTAATTTTTTCAAAGTCGCGCCCTTCTTGGTAGCGTGCCCAGCAACCGCCCAAATAATTAGCCAGCACAAAGAACAAAGAACACACAAAAAACACCAACACCACCAACACCACCCAAAGTGCGATGGGGAGGTGGATGGCGTGCTTATTCCAAGTTAAAGCAAAACTGCCCGGACTCACACTATAGACACACCACCCCAGTGCCAAAACAAATAAAATCGTAAAAGAGCCATAGTAACGCAATTTCATGGGTTTCCTTTTTTTGTATGCTGTGTTTATTATACCCTAAAGTAGCTAACTCACTTATGGTAAGGGTGGTGGTTTAAAAGGCTCAAGGCTCTAAAAATTTGCTCGCATAAAACTAATTTGGCAATCTGGTGGCTCAAGGTCAAGGGGCTTAAAGAGAGAGCCAAACAGCGATCTAAAAAATCGGGGGCAAAGCTATATGCACCAGCGATAAAAAAATGCACACGGGGTTGCTTGGTTAGGATTTGGCTAAACTCTTGGCTATTGCAAAGTTTGCCCGCAGGGTGCATAGCAATACATAGGGCGTTAGGCTTAAGATAGGGGCTTAGGGTTTTGGTGTAGAGGGCTTGGGCACTCTTGGGCGTGCTGTTGTGCAGATTAGGGGGCAAGAGATCGACAACCTTTAGAGTAGTGTTGAATTGCTGGCATTGGCGTTGTTGGTGGGCTAGTAACGCCGTGATCAGGGGGTCTTTTTTGGCGATGGCATAGAGCGTGCAAGTCATCGATTTTCAGTTAGCATGCCCACTAGATCGCTAATCGTTTTTTTCAAGTCCTTTCTGTGGATAATCATGTCAATCAAGCCATGTTCTAAAAGAAACTCGGCGCTTTGGAAACCTTGGGGCAACTCCGCCCCGATGGTTTGTTTGATCACCCGTGCCCCCGCAAAGCCCACCATCGCCCCGGGCTCGGCAATGATGAGATCACCCAAGAAGGCAAAAGATGCGCTCACACCCCCAAATGTGGGATCGGTGAGCAAGGAGATAAAGGGCAACTTGGCTTCTGCTAGCCGATTGAGTGCGGCACTGGTCTTAGCCATCTGCATGAGCGAATAGGTGGATTCTTGCATCCTAGCCCCCCCGCTGGCACTCACAATCAAGAGGGCTTGGGAGTTGCTCACCGCACGCTGGATTGCCCGCACGATTTTTTCACCCTCCACAGAGCCTAACGACCCCCCCATGAAAGCAAAATCAAAGATCACAATCTGCATGCCAATGCCATTGACTGAGCCCTGCCCACTGATGACCGCACTAGGGCGGCCTGTTTTGGCTTGGTATTTTTTCACCCGTTGCTTGTAACTCTCTTTATCCACGAAGTTGAGCGGATCAACTGGTTTTAACTCTTGGTCAAATTCGACAAAACTCTGCGGATCGCACAAAAATTCCAGCCGATCTTGTGCGCCCATGCGGAAATGGTAGTGGCACTTCAAACACACATGGTGTTTTGAAAAAACTTCTTTGTAATACATTAAGGCATTACACTTGGGACATTTGATCCAATGGCTGGGCATGTCCTGTTCGGAGGATTGCACCCTTGTTTTTTTCAAATTTTTTAAAAAGTCTGTAAAACCCATATTCACCCTTCAAACATTGATGGAGCTATTGTAGCATAAGTGGCGATCACTCCTCGATTAATTGCGTGATCTGCGCCTCCAGCATCGCCATCACTTGGAGTTGCCCGATGATCTCTTGAACTAAGGGGATGAGGGGGGCTAGTTGGGTACTTTTCTGGACATCTTGGGCGATGGCGATGTAACCTTGCAAGATACCCCCCAAGTAATCAAAAAGCAGGGTATTATTGTAATAATCTTGTAACACTTGGAACAAAGAAGCGTTTTGTTTGACAATGCTATTGATGACACCCATTTCTTTAAAATGTTCTTCTCGATTATCTAAACGCAAACGAATTGCAATGCTGTTGAGTTTCTCGTTAAATAGGGAGATGTTTTTGCGTACGCTGGCTTGGTAGATCGCCATTTGGTGGATGGCTTCTTCAATGGTGTGGATTGAGGAGAGAGCATGGAGTGTGCAGAAAGTTAAAAAAACAACGACCCATTTTTTCAAAATACCCAACACACGCACCCTTTTTGTGAGATGGTTTATTATACCACCAACTAGAAAAATCGTAAGGCTCTTTGTGTTATACTCGCTCTTTAGGAGAAAAAATGCCAATCTTACAACCCTTATTATTTACCCCCGGGCCCACCCCTATCCACCCTAAAATCGCGCGGGTATTAAGCCAGCCTGTCCCCCACCACCGCACCCCTGAGTTTGAAAGCATTTTTGCGGGTGTGCGGGCACATTTAAAGGAAATGATGGGCACAGCAGAGGTTTTAACTTTAGTGTGTAGTGGCACGGGTGCTATGGAAGCGGTCCTGTGCCATTTTGTAGAGGCACGCACCCAAGAGCCTAAACTCTTGGTGCTCAACAATGGCAAGTTTGGCGAGCGTTTTTTTAAAATCGCCCAAGCCCACCACTTACACGCCCTAGAGATCAAGAGCGCATGGGATAGCCCCATTAGCCCCCAAGAGGTGTTAGCCTTTTTGCAAGCACACCCTAGCCTAGAGCTACTAGCTTTGCAGGCATGCGACTCTTCGGGGGGTTTGCGCCTGGATTTTGAAGGCATTGCCAAAGTAGCCAAAGAGCACAACCCTAATTTATTGGTGATTGTAGATGCGATCACTGCCCTAGGTGTGGAGCCCTTAGATGTTACCCATGTCGATGTTTTGATTGGGGGGAGTCAAAAGGCGTTCATGGCACCCGTAGGACTAGGAATCTTGGGCTTAAGCCCGCTAGCTTTGCAAAAACTCACCCCCAAGGGCTATTATTTTAATTTACACGCCGAATTAGCCAACCAACAAAAAAACACCACCGCCTTTACAGCCGGCATTAGCCACATCATCGCCCTGAAAGCCTATTTCGAATGCGTAGCAGAATTGGGCGGGCTAGATGCCCTTTTTGCAGACACCAAAAAGCGCGCACAGGCTAGCCACCAAGCCCTAAAAGCTCTAGGCTTACAAATCTATCCTAAAAACCCAGCACCAAGTATGAGCACCATCTATCATGAGCAGGCTACACAGATTCGCAAACACCTTAAAAAATATGGCGTGATCGTGGCTGGTGGGCAGGATCATTTAAAAGATGTGCTCTTACGGGTGAATCACATGGGCTTGGTGGAGGTCTATGAGATCGCATGGGTGCTCAATGCTTTAGAGCAAACTTTGCTGGATTTGGGCTTGAAATCCAGCTTTGAGGGCGTGGCTGTGCGGGCATTTATGCAACATTATTACTAGGGGGCAACATGCGGCAATATTATAGCTATGCAGATTTTAAGCAAGATGTGTTAGCCCTAGCCCAGCAAGTCGAGCAAGATTTTAAACCCCAAGCCATCATTGCGATCTTGCGTGGGGGGATGACTTTAGCGCATTTTTTGGGGCTGTATTGGGACATTAAAGAGGTCTATGCCATCAATGCAAGTTCTTACAGTAGCGATCGCACGCAGAGCACGCTAGAAATTAACAACATCCCCTATTTGGATCCCCAACACCAGCAAGTATTAGTGGTGGATGAAATTGTAGATAGCGGGAAGAGCTTTCAGGGTGTCCTAAGAGTCTTGAAACAACAATACCCACAAGTTGTCTTTAAAAGCGCGACTCTCTTTGCCCAAAAAAGCGCGCGTTTTAAGGCGGATTTTGTGCTTAAGGAGGCTAAATGTTGGATCGACTTTTTCTGGGAGGTGGATTTAGGGGGATCGCGTGCGCCCTAAACTTTATTTAGTCTCTTTGGGTTGTTCTAAAAACTTGGTCGATAGCGAGGTGATGTTAGGTAAACTCTCTAGCTATGAGCTCACCCAAGATAGTAGCCAAGCTGATGTCATCATTGTGAATACTTGTGGGTTTATCCACTCTGCCAAACAAGAGAGCGTGCAGGTCTTGCTAGAGGCGATCAAAGCGCGCAAAGAGGGTGCGCTGGTGGTGGCTAGTGGGTGCTTGAGCCAACGCTACAAAGAGGAATTACAAGCCGAGTTGCCTGAGATCGACATCTTCACGGGCGTGGGGGATTATGATCGCATCGATGAGCTCATCGCCACCAAAAAAAGCGCATTTTCAGCACCCATTTTCTTAGCCAATGCCACCCACCAACGCACCATCATTGGTTCTAAGGTGCATGCCTATGTGAAACTCTCTGAGGGGTGTAACCAAAATTGTAGCTTTTGTGCAATCCCTAGTTTCAAGGGGCGTTTACAAAGTAAAAGTATCGATCAGATTTTAAGAGAGGTGGAAAATTTAGCCAAGCAGGGCTTTAGTGATATTAGTTTCATCGCACAAGATTCCAGCTCTTACTTGAGCGATCAAGGTGTAAAAAATGGGCTTGTTGATCTGATCGGTGCTCTTGACAAACAACAAGCTATTAAAAGCGCACGCATTTTTTATCTCTACCCAACTTCCACCACGCCTAGACTCATCGACACGATTGCCAACTCGCCTATTTTTGTCAATTACTTTGACATGCCCATCCAGCATATCTCTAATCACATGCTCAAAACCATGCGCCGCAACTCTAACACGCAAACCCACATCCAGCTTTTAGAACGCATGAAAGCCCTTCCGGATAGTTTTTTACGCACCACTTTACTATTGGGGCACCCTGGGGAGAGCGAGGAGGATATGGCGATTTTGCAAGAGTTTTTAGAGGGCTTTAGTTTTGATCGCATTAATCTCTTTGCCTTTAGCCCTGAGGAAAACACGCGTGCGCATAAAATGGAGCGTGTACCTGAGAGCGTGATCGACCAACGCCTAGATAGAATTAATGCCTGCGTACAAAAACAAGTGCAAGCCTCCATGCGAAGTCTCTTGCACAAACCTATTGATGTGATCGTGGAGGGTTTGAGCGAAGATGGACTTTTTTTAAAAGCACGGGACAAACGCTGGGGATTAGAAATTGATGGCGAGATTCTCATTAATGAGAGCTTGATCGAAAACACCACTCCCGGGCACTACAAGGCGATCTGTTCTGCCTATGAAGAAGGTATGCTGGTAGGGAAAATCATTGCTTGAGGCGATCACACACCCCTTATAAGATTAATGGAGATATACAAAACAAACCCAATAAAAATTAAAGCACAGACAAAGTCTATCTTTTTACAGTGCTTGGTGTATAAATTTTTAATCTTTGGATTTGAAAATAAGAGTGCCACACCAAGAAAATAGCAAAAACTTTCTGTAACCAGAAGTGCAACAAGCAAGCTGAGATGAAAAAGATTATAAGAGAAATTTAGACTTGAAAAAATACTACCAAAATAAAATAAAGCTTTGACATTGCTCATATTTGTAATAAAGCCCCTGACAAAGGGCTTATCTGTATAACCTAAACTCCCAAAATTTTCTTTTTTTTTCAAATTTTTTAGGAGCAAGAAGGCTAGATATGACAAATAAAAAATGCCCAGTAGAGTTAATAAAGTCTTCATTAAAGGAAAAGATTCAAGCACGAGTTTCAACCCACCCAATGATAAAATAATCCAAATAAGAACAGCTAAAGAAATGCCACAAACCACTAAAAATGCTTTTTTAAAATCTGCCTTTAAGGCATACGCGCTCACAATAAAAAAGTCAGGACCGGGGAGCAATAATGCAAAAAGATGGATCAGAAAGATTAACAGAAAATCCGCCATGTAATCCTAACTCCAATCATTGGAACACACCACAGTAACTCGCAGAAAGATTCTATAAATCGTCCACAGAAACACCATAAATACCTCCACCAACTTGTCCAGATAACAAATCTTCCCCTAAAATATCCTTATGTTTAAAGCAAATTGTAGGCTAATTGGGCTTTTCAAAACCGATCTAAGTTATGTAATCAGATTTATACTCCGTAGCAAAAGCCGCCTCAAAAGGTTTGTCCAGCAGTTTAGATGGCAAGTAAGCAGTTCTATTGCCACCAGTGTTTGGGGTGCTGTGCAATACCAGATCACCAAGTTTTCCTTTGCCTTGA
>NZ_VKGC01000084.1:0-262 GCF_007280785.1 Helicobacter mehlei | reverse complement strand
AAAGCGCGCAACTGGCCGACAGCAATCGTTTGGGCTTCGCTGGTAATGTCGTCGCTCACGAGGTTTCTCCAATTCAAAGTCTGTAAAAAATGCGGGCGTGCCGCGGCACAAAACCGCCTATCGAATGTCTGGACTGTTTTTCCCGCGAGTCGCGGTCAAAATTAAGTGCCTTTTTCGTTTCAGGCTCAATTTGGCGGGTGAAGCCCTGTGGATAGCGGGCAAAGTGGGTGCGCAACCCGCAAAATCCGTCCGGGAACCGAAA
>NZ_VKGC01000083.1:0-265 GCF_007280785.1 Helicobacter mehlei | reverse complement strand
CTATCCGCTCCTGTAGCGGGGCAGGTTGTATGCGTTCGATTTCGAGGTGTCTTCTTCGGAAAAGCGGTCGTCGACGTGACGTACCCCGACCATGTTGTCATGTTCCTGTTTTCCGAAAGTGTTCAGAATGCCTAAAGCGGTTTTGTCTGTCATTGCCACCCGCCCTGGTGGTCCTGAAGTTCTTGAGCTCGTTCCGCGTGAACTACCAGCGTTGAAGAGGGGTGAAATGCGCGTGCGTGTCCACGCCGCTGGTGTCAACCGGCCC
>NZ_VKGC01000082.1:0-265 GCF_007280785.1 Helicobacter mehlei | reverse complement strand
AGGCCTCCGGCTTCATGCCCATATAGGAATCGACCAGCTTCCTGTAAGCTTCCGGCTCCTTGTCTTTATCGATCGCGCCCACATCAGCCAGATATTTGTCGAAGAGTTCCTTATTATATCCGCCAAAGATGGCAATCCGGCCGTCAGCAAGCCCAACGGCTTTTGCGCCGGAAAGCCCAACCGGCGTTTGCGTGTCGAGCTTGGACCAGCCATCCGCACCCGGCTCATAAACATAGGCCGTATCGAAAATGATGGGGGATTTCGC
>NZ_VKGC01000081.1:0-266 GCF_007280785.1 Helicobacter mehlei | reverse complement strand
AAAAGTCCGTATTAGTCAGAAAATCGCCCACAGAGGGGAAACCCACCCAAGAGCCTTTAGAAAAGTCAAATTCAAACCGCGTTTTTTCAGAGGGGGATACGGCATATAACCGCCCCGAGTCTGAGTTAAGCCGAAATTCCAGTTTTTCAGGGGATAGTGGAAAACCCATACAAACTCCTTTACCCAATCCTACCAAACCCCCGCTTAACAATCAAACCCCCTTACTTCCCTATAAGCCCAACACACATATCCCAGCCACGACTAAA
>NZ_VKGC01000080.1:0-267 GCF_007280785.1 Helicobacter mehlei | reverse complement strand
CAGGTATTTTTTTTCCTTCTGTACCATTTATGATATGGGTGGTTCGTTTCCTGTGATATGCTCTTCCCTTAATTTATAAAATACCTGTCCGCTTACAACCATAAAAGGTGTTGCATCCTTCAAATCAAACCATACAGATGTCCCAACCGACACACTATCACACAAATCATTAACCATCTGCACTGTACCAAAATTTATTCCAGTTCCAACACCAACTATTCCAATACTGCTTTCGCTGCGTATTACAACCACCTCTCCTTTATTTAA